>CALDHV010000058.1 GCA_937902305.1 uncultured Clostridia bacterium | reverse complement strand
ACCCGATCGAAATGGCGGGCACCTATCCTCTGCCGGAGGCGCAGATGGATCGCTTTTTAATGCGCATCAGCGTCGGCTATCCGTCCCGGGAGGAGGAGCTTGCCATCGTGCGCAGTCGCCGGAGCGTCACCGACTCCATCCGCTTAAAGCCGGTCGCCTCCGCGCAGGATATTCTCGCCATTCAGGAGCAGGTCGCCTCGGTACACGTGGACAGAGAACTGCTCGAATACATCGTGATGATCGTCGAAGCGACCCGTACTGCCGACGGCGTGCTGATGGGGGTCAGCCCCCGCGGCTCCATCGCGCTGACCCAGGCGGCGTGTGCGCGCGCCATCATCAGCGGACGCGAATACGTCCTGCCGGATGACATCAAGGGCTTGGTCTATCCCGTCCTTGCCCACCGCATCGTGCTGAAAAACCGCTCCGGCGCGAAGGGCACGACCGCCGAGGATATTCTCAATACCGTTCTGCAGGGCATCCGCGTGCCGAAGGTAAAGTAAGAAAGGAACAGTATGACCGCAAGAGGAACTCTCTCATTGGTGCTCATCGGCGTGATGGTCGTGCTGGCACTCGGCAGCGGCAACCGGGGCTTGTTCATTTTTGCCCTGTTTCTGTTGCTGTTCTGCTTGCTGGCGCTGATCTCCCTGCTGTTGGCGGCGATGACGGTGCGAGCATACGGCTCGCTGGATAAGGAACAAACGACCCGTGGCGAAAGCGTGCAATATCGCTTGGATCTGCGCGGGGTCGTTTTGTTGCCGCTCACCGGTCACATCGTATTGCTCCCGCCCGGCGCCGACCCCAAATCCGATATGCGCCATCGCAATGCGTTTTTCCTGCGCCCGTCCCTGATCCGTCAGCAACAGTCCTATCAAGTGGAAATGGCTTGCGAGCATCGCGGGCACTGGTATATCCAGCCGGAAAAACTGCTGTTTCAGGATATTTTCGGTCTTTTCTCTCTGCCGCTTATTCGCAAGCGACATCCCCAGCCCGACCCGGTCGAGCTGATCGTCTACCCCTGCGTTTACGAGCTGGAGGGAGTGGACGAGACGCCCGCCACCACCGAGGGCTTCACCACCACGCTGGTGCGCAATGCCACCAACGGCGAATTATTCGGCGATACCCGCGAGCATCAGCCGGGCGACCCGATCCGCCGCATACATTGGAAGCAGACCGCTCGCTCCGGCAAGCTGTATATCCGCCAGTTCGAGGCGCAGGAAAACCCGATGGTACTGCTGTTGCTCGATCTTGCCTGCCGGCACACCCGCATTGAGGAAACGGCGGACATTTTGAGCGAAACGACGGCGGCGCTTGCCCTGCACGGGGTCAATACCGGCAAAACGGTGCAGGTGTTGCTTCTGCGTAAGCGTATGGGCAATCAGACGATGGACGGCGGCGCGGTGTGGTTGCAAAATGCCCGCGATTTCGACCGCCTCATCCCCGTGCTGGTGGATGCCGCGTTCTA
>CALDHV010000057.1 GCA_937902305.1 uncultured Clostridia bacterium | reverse complement strand
GGTAACATAAAATGAAACTCGGTATAGTCGGGTTGCCGAATGTCGGCAAATCCACGCTGTTTAACGCGATAACCAATGCCGGCGCGCAGAGCGCCAATTTCCCGTTCTGCACCATCGACCCGAATGTCGGGGTCGTCGCGGTGCCGGATGAGCGGCTGGATAAGCTCTGCGAAATGTACACCGAGGGCGGCAAGGTGCCGCCCATCGTCCCCGCTGTCATCGAGTTTGTCGATATTGCCGGTCTGGTCAAGGGCGCGAGCAAGGGCGAGGGCTTGGGCAACAAGTTCCTTGCCAATATCCGCGAGTGCGATGCCATCGTCCATGTGGTGCGGTGCTTTGAAAATGAGAACATTATGCACGTTGTTGCCGATACCAGCCTTAATGTGCCGGTCGATCCGCTCGGGGACATCGAAACCATTGATATGGAATTGATTTTCGCGGATATGGAAATGGTGGAGCGCCGCATCGCCAAGGTAACGAAAGACCTCAAGGGGGATAAGTCCCTGCAAAAGGAGCTGGATTTTCTGCATCGCGTGCAGGCGACGCTGGAGGCGGGTCAGCCGGCGCGTACGGTGGACTGCGATGATGAGGAGACGGCGATGATGAATGCCATGACCCTGCTTACCGCCAAGCCGGTCATCTACGCCGCCAACCTCGGCGAGGATGATTTCGCCGACGGCGAGCCGACCAATCCGCACTATCGCGTCGTTGCGGAGCTGGCGGAAAAGCAGGGCGCCGAGGTACTGCCCATCTGCGCGCAGATGGAGGCGGATATGGCGGATATGGATGCGGAGGAAAAGCTGATGTTCCTGTCCGAGATGGGGCTGGAGCGCTCCGGGCTTGATCGGCTGATTCAAAAGAGCTATCATCTGCTGGGGCTGATCTCATTCCTCACCGCCGGGGAAAAAGAGGTACGTGCGTGGACGATCCGCCGTGGCTGGAAAGCTCCCAAAGCCGCCGGTCGCATCCATACCGATTTCGAGCGCGGCTTCATCCGCGCCCAGGTGATCGCCTATGACGACCTCGTGGCGTGCGGCGGTCTGGCGGCGGCGCGCGCCAAGGGGCTTGTACGGACAGAGGGTAAGGAATATGTGATGCAGGACGGCGACGTCGTGGAGTTCCTGTTTAATGTGTAACCGCGCGTATAATCGCAAGGACATCGGTGTGAAAATCTACGCTTTCATACCGCATTTTTTGCAAAAAAAGATCTGCTGAGAAGGAAAAATCCTTTTCGGCAGATTTTTTGTTTATCTAAAAGAAAATTATACCAAAAAGCAAAAAAATCGAAAATACCTATTGATTTTTCCGCCAAACCTGTTTATAATAACATCAAGTGGTGTGAAATACCACGTTTGTGTGGCGAAATGGGGGATTTCCACTTTTTCCACCGGGTTTTCCACCGACGACAGAAAAGAGTATTGCGGGAGGTGACGGGAATTGCTGTACGGTCGGTTTGAACATACGATTGATGCCAAGGGACGCGTATTCGTTCCCGCCAAATTGCGCGATAAGCTCGGCGAATCGTTTATTGCCGCCACGGTGCTGGATCGCTGTGTCAGCCTCTATTCGACCGAGGAGTGGGAACACCTGCTCGAAAAGATTGCCGAGGCTCCGATGGCGGAGACTCGCAAGCTACTGCGCAAGGTGACAGAATCCGCCGAGGATGTGACGCTGGACGCACAGGGACGCATCCTGTTGGGGAAAAGCCTGATCGCCCACGCCGGGCTGGAAAAGCCGGTGCTGATCATCGGCGCCGGTCGTCGCGCGGAGATCTGGAACCCCGATGTATATAATGAAACGATGGCGGATATGACCGATGACAAGCTCGAAGAAGAGTTTATCAAATATGGCTTCTGACGGCGGATACCACCGCCCGGTGCTACTGCGGCAGACGCTGGATGCCCTTGCTGCTCGACCCGATGGGGTCTACCTCGACGGCACGGTCGGCGGCGGCGGACACGCCTTTGAGATCGCCTCGCGGCTGACCGACGGTCGGCTGATCGGGCTGGATCAAGACCCGGACGCCATTGCGGCGGCGGGAAAACGGCTTGCCGGCTTGCCGGTGACGCTGGTGCGCACCAATTTCGTCCGGATGGACGACGCCCTGCGCCAATGCGGCGTGGAGGCGGTTGACGGCATTTTACTGGACATCGGCGTTTCATCCCATCAGCTGGACGCGCCGGAGCGCGGCTTTTCCTATCATGCAGACGCACCGCTTGATATGCGGATGAGTCAGCAGGGCACGACGGCGGCGGAGCTGCTTGCCACACTGTCCGAGCAGGAGCTTGCGCACATCTTTTGGCAATATGGGGAGGAAAAGTTCTCCCATCCCATCGCGCGGGAGATCGTCCGCCGACGGGATAAGGATCCGATCACGACGACGGCACAGCTTGCACAGCTTATCTGCGAGACCGTACCGGCGGCGGCGCGGCGGGACGGACATCCCGCCCGGCGGGTGTTTCAGGCATTGCGCATCGCCGTCAACGGCGAGCTGGATTGCCTGTCGGCGGCGCTGGACACCGCCTTTGATTGCTTAAAGCCCGGCGGACGCCTGGCGGTCATCACCTTCCACAGCCTGGAGGACGCGATGGTCAAAAACCGGTTTGCCGCGTGGCGGCAGGGCTGTATATGCCCCCGCCAGTCTCCCGTCTGCGTGTGCGGACGAACTCCGGCGGCGACATTGGTGTTGCATAAGCCTGCGACCGCGACCCCGGAGGAGCTGGAAGAAAATCCGCGCAGTCGCAGTGCCAAGCTGCGATGCATCGAAAAGATACACGAACGCTATTCATAAGATTATGAGAAAGGAGGCGGATGACGATGGCGAGTATGAATGAGGCGTATGACCTCGACCTGTTCCGACCGCGTCAGGCGCGGCTGGTTGCGCTCGACAGCAACCCCAAGGCGCAGAAGCAGGCGAAAAAACACAGCCATCGGCAAAAGGTGGTCAACCTGGTCGTCTATCTCACCGTCGCGGTGATGGCGATGGCGATGATCGGTTATCTGATCACCTGCAATGTTCGCCTCAATGAGATCAATAAGTCGATCCTCGACAGCCAGGCGACCCTCAACACCCTGCAAAGCGAAAGGGTGCGTATGGAGGCGGAGCTGGCGTCCAAGACCTCGGCGGAGCAGATCGAAAAATACGCGCTGGAAAACGGAATGTTGCCGGTGGAAAGCAGTCAGATCTATTACGTCACGGTGGAGACCGATGATTTGGTCACGTTGCCCGAGACGGAGCAGAATTGGTTGCAGCAGGCGTGGAATGCGATTTGCCGACTTTGGTCGTAAACGTATAATTACGAGCAAGGCGCAATACCTATATAGTGGTACGGCGGCATCGAGAGTTGAGACGGAGTACGATCTTAACTCTCGTTTTGCATTATTGAGGAACCGCAAAAACTGACGAAAAAAGCAGAAAGGATGAGTGCGCTATGGCGAAAAAGAACGGGCAAGAGTCGGCTTCGACCCCAAGCTCGCGTACACCGACCAAGCAGATGCGCCGCCGCGCCAAGATCATCGTTCTGTTTGTCGTTGTCGCGGTGTTTTTGGCGGATGTGGTACAGCTTGGCAAGCTACAGATCGTCCAGACGGAGGATTGGCAGAAACGGGCGGTATCTCAACAGCTCAGCGATACCGTGGTATCGGCGAAGCGCGGCATCATCTACGGCTCAAATATGGAGCCGTTGGCAGAGTCTGCCGATGTGTGGAAGATCATTATGTCCCCGAAGGATATTGAAAACCTCAACTGGAAGAATCTGTCCGGCGTGGATACGACACAGAAGCTGGACGACGCGCAGGCGACCGAGACCCTGCGGCAATTTATTGCCAAGGGCTTGTCCGAGCTGCTCGGAACGGACTATGACACCGTGTATAAGCAGACCGGCAAAACAAACTCACAGTATGAGGTTGTCAAGTCCAAGGTCGAATACAACGACAAGACCGCCTTTTCGGAATGGGTCAAGGAAAACGGTCTTGCGGGCGCGTTTTATATTATCACCGATTATAAGCGGTATTATCCGCAGGGCTCGCTGGCATCGACGGTGCTGGGCTTCACCGGCACCGATAATAAAGGGCTGGAGGGTCTAGAGTGTGAGTATGACTCGGTGCTGTCGGGTACGCCCGGACGCATCGTGACCGCGCAGAACGGGCTTGGCAAGGAAATGCCGACCACGATGGAATATACCAAGGTGGTGGACGCGCAGGACGGTCACAATCTGGTCACGACGATCCATCCGACGGTGCAGATGTATGCCGAAAAGTATCTGTCCGAGGCGCTGGAGTCGGCACAGTGCACCAACCGTGGCGTGGCGATCGTGATGGATGTCAACACCGGCGGCATATTGGGACTGGCGGTCAAGGGTGACTATGACCCGAATGAGCCGTTCACCATTTCCGATCCGACCACCCGGTCGTTGCTTGCCACGCTGTCCGGCGATGAGCAGTCCACCGCGCTGGCGACCGCCCGGCAAAAGCAATGGAATAACAAGGCATTGACCGATGCCTATGAGCCGGGATCGGTATTCAAGATTTTCACCACCGCGATGGGGCTGGAGGAAAACATCATCAACGAAAACTCCACCTTCACCTGCGGCGGCGGCTATCACATTGGCGGCTGGTTCATCAAATGCCACGTTTATCCCAGCAATCACGGCACGCCGAACCTGTCGCAGGCGATCTCCGGCTCCTGCAACCCGTACTTTATGCAATTGGGACTGAAGATCGGCGCACAGACGTTTTTCAAGTATTTTCAGGGCTTCGGTTTCACCGAAAAAACCGGTGTTGATATGATCGGCGAAGCGTCCAACGCGGAGCTGTATTATAAGGCGTCCCAGCTTGCCAATCAGCCGGTTTCGCTGGCGTCGGAGTCCTTCGGGCAGACCTTCAAGATCACCCCCATTCAGATGATCACCGCGTTGTCGGCGATCGCCAACGGCGGCAAGCTGATGACTCCCTATGTGGTCAGCCAGATCTTGGATGCCGACGGCACTGTCGTTTCCACCACCCAGCCGACCGTTAAGCGGCAGATCATATCGGCGGAGACCTCCGCCCGCATCTGCCGCATCCTCGGGGATGCCGTCAACGGCGGCGGCGCGAAAAACGCCTATGTTGCAGGCTACCGCGTGGCGGGCAAGACCGGTACCTCCGAAAAGCGGGATATAAAAACCAGCAATGAGGTCGTGGCGTCGTTTGCGGGCTTTGCGCCATCGGACGATCCGCAGGTGGCGGTGCTGGTGCTGTTGGATCAGCCGCAGTGCAGTAACCGTTACGGCGGTACGATCTCTGCACCGGTGGCGCAGAAGATATTCGAATCTATCCTGCCGGTGCTCGGCGTCGAGCCGTCTTATACATCGCAGGAGCTGGCACGGTTGAGCCGCAATACGCCGGATGTGGCGGGACAGTCCGTCACGACGGCGCAGACCAAGATTGCCAATGCGGGGCTGAAAGTACAGCTCGTCGGCAAGGGCGCCACCGTCGTGCGGCAGGTGCCGGAGGCGGGGCAGGCGATCCCGGCGGGCGGCACAGTGTTGCTGTATACCGAGGAGGATGTCGAAACCACCGTTCAGGTGCCGAACTTTGTCGGCAAATCTGTGACCGAGGTCAATCAACTGGCGGCATCGGTCGGTCTCAATATCAAGGTCGAGGGATTGATCGCCGGCAATGAGGCGAGCGTTATTTCCAAAAATCAGAGTGTTCCCGCCAATACCGTCGTATCCAAGGGGACGGTCATCACCGTCAACTTTATTTACTCGGATACGCGGGACGGCGGCTGATAACGGCAGAAAGGATATTCGCATTATGAAACTGAATGAACTACTGAAAAATACCGGAATCGTACCGGTGGCGATCAACGGAGACCGGGAGATCGCGTCCATTACCTGCGATTCCCGTCGCATCGAAAAGGACGGCTTGTTCGTTTGCATCGTCGGGACGGCGATGGACGGGCACCGCTTCGCCGCCGAAGCGGAGGCGGCGGGTGCCGCCGCTATCGTGGTGCAACGCGATATGGGCTTGCGTACACAACTGATGACCGATAATACCCGCCGTGTGTGGGCGCAGATCTGCGCTAACTGGTTCGGCAATCCCGCCGCGCGGTTGCATCTGATCGGTGTGACCGGCACCAATGGTAAGACCACCACCACCGTGCTGATCAAGTCGATGCTGGAGCAGGCGGGACATAAGGTGGGCTTGATCGGCACCATACAAAATATGGTTGGCGACCGGGTGCTGCCGGCGAAGCACACCACCCCCGATTCTTACGACCTGCAAAGTATGCTGGCGTTGATGGTAGTGGAGGGCTGTGACTACTGCGTGATGGAGGTGTCCTCCCACGCGCTCGATCAACAGCGGGTCGCCGGATGCGTGTTTGATATTGGTGTTTTTACCAATCTGACGCAGGATCATCTGGATTACCACAAGACGATGGAAAACTATATGGAAGCCAAGAAGCGGCTGTTTTCTATGTGCAAGGTCGGCGTCGTCAATATGGACGATGCGTGGGCGGAAACGATCACGCGGGATGTGCCGTGCGAGATTTGCACCTATTCGGTCGGCAACGACTGCGCCGATTATGTGGCGCGCAATTTGCGTTGCCGCGCGGACGGCGTGGATTTTGAATTGGTCAGCGTCGGTCAGATCGGCAGGGTGCGTATGAATATTCCCGGGCGCTTTTCCGCCTATAACGGGTTGGCGGCGGCGACCGCCTGTCTGCTGACCGGTATGGAGTTTGACGATGTGGTGCTGGCACTGTCCGCCGCCGTCGGGGTCAAGGGACGCGCCGAGGTGGTTAAGACCGGACGGGATTTCACCGTGGTCATTGATTTTGCGCACACGCCGGATGGACTGGAGAATATCTGCACCACCCTCAAGGACGGCTGTCGCGGGCGACTGGTGACGGTGTTCGGTTGCGGCGGCGACCGAGATAAGGGCAAGCGCCCGAAGATGGGCGCCGTCGTTGCCCGGCTGTCGGATTTTGCCGTCGTGACGTCGGATAATCCCCGCAACGAATGCCCGGGCGACATCATCAACGATATTCTCACCGGTATGCAGGATACCCAAACGCCGCATACCGTGATCGAAAACCGCGTCGAGGCGATCCGCTGGGCGATCGCGCACGCCGAGCCGGGGGATACGATCCTGCTGGCGGGCAAGGGACACGAAACCTATCAGATCGTCGGTGAGGAAGTGCTCCATTTAGACGAGCGCGAGGTCGTTGCCGCGGCGCTTGCCGAGGGGTAATATACCGTTCGCGAGTTTTTTGAGGCATAACGCAAAGACCGGGTTCATTTACCGAAAGAGGGGGATGGAAAATGACGCGCAACGCAATTTTGCTGGCTTTGACCGGGTTGGTCGCTTTCGGCATATCGGCATTGTTGGGCAAGGCGCTGATCCCGTGGTTGCATCGGCTCAAGTTCGGGCAGACCATCTTGGAGGAGGGCCCGAGCTGGCATCAGAAAAAGCAGGGCACACCGACGATGGGCGGGATTATGTTCATCGCCGGACTCGTCGCAGCATTCTTTTTGTCGCTGATGGCGGCGCGGCTGTTGCATTTCTCCGGTGTTTTCGACATCCCGAACGATACGGCGCGTTTGCTGGCGGGCGCGGCGCTTGCCTGCGGATGCGGACTGATCGGCTTTGGCGATGACTACATCAAGGTGGTCAAAAAACGCAATCTCGGCTTGACCGCCCGTCAAAAACTGCTGTTACAGCTTTTGTTTTCCGCCGCCTACGCGGTCACGCTGTATGTCTATGACGGCGGCGCGTTTCAGATCCCGTTTTTCGGCACGGTGCATTGGGGACTGTTTTTTATCCCATTTTGTATGTTCGTCATTGTGGCGATGACCAATGCCACCAACCTCACCGACGGAGTAGACGGTCTGTGCGGGATGACCGGGTTTGTGGCGGCACTGGCGTTTTTGGTGCTGGCGGGGATATGTGGCATTTTCGGGCAATGCCTGTTTGCCGTGGCGCTGGCGGGTGCGCTGGCGGGATTTCTGCTGTGGAATCTGCACCCGGCGCAGGTCTTTATGGGCGATACCGGCTCGCTGTTTATCGGCGGTGCACTGACGGCGCTGGCGTTTGGTATCGAACAGCCGTTTTTGCTCGTTCCGGTCGGTATTTTGTACATTGCGGAAAATATGTCGGTGATCCTGCAGGTGGGGTATTTTAAGCTCACTCACGGGAAACGCTTATTCAAGATGAGCCCGCTTCACCATCACTTTGAGCTGTGCGGCTGGAGTGAAAACCGCATCGTAACGGTGTTTTCGCTGGTGACACTGGCGGGCAGTATGGCGGCGATCCTACTCGCCCTGTGGGGATGATATTCGAAAAAAGGAGGCGGACGCAATGGCGCAAACCGATGCCACGCCCGAGCTTCGGAAAAAGCGGCGCTTTTTCTATCTCGGCAATGGCTTTGATATGCCGTTTTTCATTATGCTGACCATCGTCATCATCATCGGTCTGGCGACGCTGTATTCCGCCAGCCATGTGTATGCGTTCAACTATAATGACGGCGACAGCTATTTCTATATTCGCAAGCAGTTGATCTTCGTTGCCATCGGTATGGTGGGGATGTTCGGCGTGTCGATGGTGGACTACCACATTCTGCGCAAGCTGGCAGTGCCGATCTGGATATTCAGTATTTTGCTGTTGATCGTGGCATTGGTGATGCCCTCTGCCTCCGGCATCAACCGTTGGATACGTTTGCCGGGTCTGGGACAGTTCCAGCCCTCCGAGCTAGCAAAGTTTGCGCTGGTGCTGATCTTTGCCCAGTATATTTCCATCAACTATAAGCGAATGAAGCAAGCCCGTTACGGCTTTTGGCCGCTGGCGGTGATATTGGGTATTACCTGCGTGCTCGTTTTGATCGAGCCGCACCTTTCCGGCACCCTGCTGATCGGTTTGCTGGGCTTCGCGCTGATGTTCATTGGCGGCACCGGCATTGGTTGGTTGCTGGGGACTGCCGGCGCCGGCGTTGCCGGGGTGTATGTTCTGACGGCGTTTCTCGGGTATGAAAAAGACCGTATTGCCGTCTGGCATGACCCGCTCGGTATATATTCCCATCTGGAAATGATCGAGGAGTTCGGTCGTACCGGACGTGATCTTGCCTGGCAGACGGTGCAATCTCTGTATGCGATCGGGTCGGGCGGCTTGCTTGGGCAGGGGCCGGGCAATTCGCGGCAGAAGCACTTGTTTTTGCCGGAGCCGCAGAATGACTTTATCTTTTCGGTTTATTGTGAGGAAATGGGCTTTATCGGTGCGGTGGTGCTGATCGTGCTGTTCGGTCTGCTGGTATGGCGCGGACTGCGCATCGGCTTGCACGCGCCGGATAAGTTCGGCTCCCTGCTGGCGATCGGACTGACCTTGCAGATCGGCTTGCAGGTGGCGATCAATGTTGCCGTGGTATCCAATCTGATGCCGAATACCGGCATCAGCCTGCCGTTCTTCAGCTACGGCGGCACATCTATTTTGATGCTGATGCTGCAAATGGGAGTCGTTCTGTCGATCTCACGGCAAATGCACGGCGAAAAGGAGTAGTGGCTATGCGGGTGCTGATGACCGGCGGCGGCACGGCGGGGCATATCAACCCGGCGTTGGCGATCGCGGATAAGATCCGGCAGGAGGTGCCGGATGCGGAGATATTGTTTGTCGGCGCCAAGGGGCGTATGGAAACACGCCTGGTGCCGGCGGCGGGCTATGAGATCAAAACAGTGGCGGTGCGCGGCTTTCAGCGCAAGCTGACTCTCAAAAATATCGGACGCAATGTGCTGGCGGCGGTGGATGTAGTCACATCGAGTGCCGTGTCGGGGAGGATCGTGCGCGATTTTTGCCCCGACATCGCCGTCGGAACGGGTGGCTATGTCAGCGGCCCGGTGTTGCGGCAGGCATTGCGGCAGGGTGTCCCCGTGGTGGTACACGAGTCGAACGCTTTTCCCGGCGTGACGGTGAAGCTGCTTGCCAAAGAGGGCGCAACGGTATTGCTGTGCAGTGAAAAGGCGCGGCAGTACCTGCCGGAGGGCAGTGACATCATCGTGACCGGCAATCCTCTGCGCCCGGGCTTCCAGACCGCTGACCGGGAAACGGCGCGGCGGGAGCTGGGGCTGGACGGGCGCCCGTTTATCCTGTCCTTCGGCGGGAGCTTGGGCGCGCGCGCGATCAATGAGGCGATGACCGAGGTGCTGGCACGCGGGTGTCGGGATAAACGCTTTCAGTTTATGCACGGCACCGGGCGGGGCGGCTATGATGCGATGGCAGCGGCTTTGCGCCAGCGCGGTGTGCCGCTTGATACCGACGGGATCACGGTTCGCCCGTACATCGACGATATGCCGCGCTGTATGGCGGCGGCGGACTTGGTCATTTGCCGATGCGGCGCGATGACCTTGAGCGAATTACCGGAGGCGGGCAAACCGTCTATTCTGATTCCGTCCCCCTATGTGGCGGAAAATCATCAATATCACAACGCGATGGTGCTGGTTGATCGCGGCGCGGCGGTCTGCATTGAGGAAAAAGACCTGACCGCCGACCGACTGTGGGATGACCTGTGCGCCATTGCCGGAGACCCGGCGCGCTTAACGCAGATGGCACAAAATGCGCGAGATGCCGCGGCGCCGGGTGCCGACGAGCGTATTTTCCAAGTGATCCGGGATAAATGTAAATAACCGAACGCCCCCTTTTTGCATACACTGTGGGTATGCGGAGAGGGGGAACGGTATGGAAAAACTGTATATTTGCGGCGGCCGCCGATTACGGGGCGAGGTGGCGGTACACGGTGCCAAAAACAGCGCCCTGCCGCTGTTGGCGGCGACCCTGCTGACCGATGGGGTCAGCGAAATACATAACTGCCCGCCGCTGTCCGATGTCGGCGCTTCGCTGGCGATCCTGCGCCATTTGGGGTGCCGGACGGAGCAGCAGGGCGATACCGTCACGGTGAATGCCGCGTCGGTATCGTGCGCGGATATTCCCGACCGACTGATGCGGGAAATGCGGTCGTCTATCGTGTTTTTGGGGGCGATCCTTGCCCGATGCGGGCAGGCGGAGCTGTCCTACCCGGGCGGATGCGAGCTTGGCCCGCGACCGATCGACCTGCATTTGAGCGGCTTGCGCCGTCTCGGGGCGATCATCGAGGAAAAGCACGGGCGCATCTGCTGTCGCGCGGAGCAGGGCTTGCACGGCGCGGATATAACATTGGGTTTTCCGAGCGTCGGCGCGACGGAGAATATCCTGCTGGCGGCGACGCTGGCGACCGGGCGCACGGTATTGCGCAATGCCGCCCGGGAGCCGGAGATACGCGATCTGTGTCGGTATCTGACGGCGTGCGGCGCGCGCATCCGCCATCCGGCGGAGGGAATGTGGATCGTGGACGGCGTACCGCGTATGCACGGATGCCGGTTCGATGTTATGCCGGATCGCATTGAGGCGGCGACCTATCTCGCCGCGGTCGCGGCGACCGGCGGAGAATTGCGATTGACCCGTTGCCGCCCGTATGACCTCATACCGGTTTTGCCGGTGCTGGAGGAGGCGGGCGCGACGGTACATACCGAGGCGGAGACGGTGCATCTGCGCGCGCCGGAGCGCCTGCGGGCGTTCGGCACGGTGCGGACGATGCCGTATCCCGGCTTCCCGACTGATGCGGCGGGGCCGCTGTTGGCGGCATCCTGTGTCGCGGCAGGCACGAGCGTGTTTGTGGAAACGATATTTGCCAACCGTTACCGATGCGTGGATGAATTGACCCGTATGGGGGCACGCGTGCGGGTGGACGGACGAGTCGCCGTCGTGGACGGCGTACCGGCGTTGCAGGGCGCGGCGGTCGAGTGTACCGACCTGCGCGGCGGTGCGGCGCTGGTGGTGGCGGCGCTGTGCGCAGAGGGCGAGACGGTGATCCGTTCGCTCGGACATTTAGACAGAGGATATGCAGAGCTGGTGCCCTGCCTGACGGCATTGGGCGCGGCAGTCTGCCGAAAATAAGCACGAAAAAAGGAGGGATCGTATGAAAGAGGAGCGGGTCATTCAGATCGGTCGCGCGACACCGCCGACACCGCCATCGACACCGGATCGTCGGGCGGAAGAACGCCGCCGTCGCCGTCGCCGCCGCAAAATATTGCGGCTGTCCATTCTCTTTTCCGTGATGCTCCTGCTGGCGATCCTGATCGCCCTGCTGGTGGTGTTTATTTCCGGCAATATCGCCAAACGCAACGGCACGGCAACCCCGTTTATGGCGGTCAAGTCTATCGTGGTCGAGGGGGAGACCCGCTATTCCGATGAGGAGATCATATCGGCAAGCGGCATTTATATTGGAGAAAGTCTGCTGTCCATCAACAAGGTGGGTGCTCATAACGCGATATTGGAAAAGTTCCCGTATCTTGCCTATGTCGATGTGGGCAATTCCTCATTTTCGGAGGTGTGCATCCGGGTGCGGGAGACCGATGTGATGGCGGTTGCCGCGACAACGCAAGGCTGGATGATCGTCGGGGAAAACAATCATGCCCTCGAGCTGGTTGCCGGGGATGCGTATCCGGAGGGTACGGTACGGCTTATCGGCGCTACCTGCGTCGGGACAAAGCCGGGCGACGATCTGCTGGATGAACGCTGCCTGCGGATCGTACATACTATCCTCAATGCGGCGAAGGCAAACGGGCTGGAGGACATCACAGCGATTGATATGACTGAAAAAACCAGCCTGCATCTGCTGTGGCGGGATCAGATTGATGTGCGTCTCGGCAATGAAAGCCATTTAGACGATCAGATCTACGCACTGACGGCGCTGATGCCGACGCTCCTCAAAAACAACGGCAACAATCTGGTTGGCGTGCTGGATATGAGTTCCTATTCCGATGATAGCGGTGCCAACGACCGAGCGGTATTCTCCGCCGGCGGGGACAGCGTCTTCACGACCGCTCCGGCGCAGACCGAGCCGACAGAGCCGACAGAGCCGACAGAGCCGGGCACGACCGGGACGACTGCTTCGTCATCTACGACACACCGGAGCATCCGCACGACCAAAAAGCCGGCAAAGACAACGGCACCGAAACAATCTACGACCGCCGTGCCGACCACCGAAGCGAAAACGACGACGGGGGAGATTTTGCCGACCGAGGCGTAGAAAATGAAAAAAATATGCATTTTTTAAAAATTACTGTTGAAAATCGAAAAGACGTATGATAGAATAAAGTAAATATAGGAAATAATGCAGTTTTTTCTACTGAAAAATAGGAGGACGACAGAATGATGCAGATTGATACAGTAGTCCCGCCCACCGGAATTACGATCAAGGTGGTCGGAGTCGGCGGTGGCGGCGGAAACGCGGTCAACCGTATGGTGCGCGCCGATGTGCGCGGTGTCGAGTTTTTGGCGATCAATACGGATATTGCCGTATTGGATATTTCTTTGGCGACCCATAAGATCCAGATCGGCGAGAAGCTGACCCACGGTCATGGCGCCGGCGGCAATCCCGAGCGCGGTCAGCGCGCGGCGGAGGAAAGCCGCGACGAGATCGTGGAGGCGTTGCAGGGCGCAGATATGGTGTTTGTTACCGCCGGTATGGGCGGCGGCACCGGTACCGGCGCGGCACCGGTCGTGGCGGAGATCGCCCGCGATATGGGTATTCTGACCGTCGGTATCGTCACAAAGCCGTTTTCGTTTGAGGGCAAGCGCCGTATGGAGCAGGCTGAGGACGGTATCGCGGCGCTCAAGGAGCACGTGGACAGCCTGGTGGTCATCCCGAATGACCGCATTCGCTTGGTCACGGCTGAAAAGCTGACGATGCGCAACGCGTTTGAGCTGGCGGACGAGGTGCTCCGTCAGGGCGTGCAGAGCATTTCCGACCTCATTCAGCAGGCAGGGGATATTAACCTCGACTTTGCCGATGTGCTGACGGTGATGAAGGATGCCGGCTACGCGCATATGGGCGTCGGTCGCGGCGAGGGCAAGGATCGCGCCGAGGATGCGGCGAAGGCGGCTGTTGCCAGCCCGTTGCTGGAGACGGATATTGACAATGCCCGCGGTGTGCTGATCAATATTGCCGCGCCGGAGGATTTCGATTTCGACGAAATGGAAAAGGCAACCAGCACGGTCAGCGATCTGGTCAGCCCGGAGGCGACCATCATCTGGGGTTACAGCCTCAGCGCCGATATGGGCGATTCCGTCAGCGTGACAGTCATTGCTACCGGTCTGACCGATGACTATAAGGGCGGTCGCGGCGGCAAGCTGGGCGGCAACAATACTCAGGCGGCAGCTCCCGCCGATGATCTGGCAAGACAGATCGACGATTGGCCGGAGGATGACGGTCTCAACGAGATCGCGCAGATCTTCGAAAAGAAAAAGAACACCTACGGAGAATAAATTACATAAAAAGAGCGCGTTGCCTTGGCAACGCGCTCTTTTTTGTGTTCAAAAACCACCGATCGGGCTATGAATATATCGGTTTATTCCTCCTATACGTAAAGATAAATCGCCCGACCGTAACCGATCGGGCGATTGTCATACCGATATATAACGGCTCACTCGGTAAAGCCGGATTCCACCAGCTTGACCAGCGCCTCGACCGCCTGCTCCTCATCCGCGCCGTCTGCTAAAATGCGAATGGAGGTATTGCCGACAATTCCCAGCGAGAGAACTCCCAGGAGGCTCTTGGCGTTGACACGACGCTCCTCTTTCTCTACCCAGATCGACGACTTGAACTCATTCGCCTTCTGAATGAAAAAGGTTGCAGGACGAGCGTGCAAACCAACCTGATTTTGTACCAAAACATCTTTAACGAACATACCGACCTCTCCTTTTCTGCAACATGAGGGATTATCTCTCTCCTACTTCTTCACTACCATTATAGCACAAAAACGGCTATAGTCAATCCATTTTCGGTGTTCTATCCACAAGTTTGGTTGACTGCCCGATTTTGGGTCAAAAAAGCAGGGGTTGTTTCGTCAAGATGCACAAAACGGTGAATAGGATTTAGCTATATCTTCTGTTTCAACTCCGCCAAAATGCGCTCATCCTCTGGGGTCAGTTCCGCATTTTCCAGCATATCCGGGCGCAGACGGAGGGTGCGCTCCAGCGCCCGGCTCCGCCGCCATGCGGCGATATTGGCGTGATGACCGGACAGCAGTATCTCCGGCACGGCACGCCCCTCCCATTCCGCCGGGCGGGTGTACTGCGGGTATTCCAGCAGACCGGAAAAGTGGCTTTCCTCGGTAAAGCATATCTCGTCCGCCAGCACGCCGGGGATCATCCGGGATACGCAGTCCACCAGCGCCATAGCGGGGATCTCGCCGCCGGTCAGCACATAGTCTCCGACCGAGATCTGCTCATCCACCAGCGCGTCCAGCACCCGCTCATCCACGCCCTCATAGTGCCCGCACAGGATGCACAGCCCCGGCAGCTGTGCCAATTCCTTGGCGCGCTGTTGGGTCAACGTTTTCCCTTGCGGGGACATATAGATGAGGTGCGGGCGGTAGCCCACCTCGTCGCAGATCGCGCGGAAGCAGTCCGCGATCGGCTGGGGGAACATCACCATGCCCATGCCGCCGCCGTAGGGGTAGTCGTCCACCTGCATCTGCTTGTTTTTTGTATATTCCCGGATCTGATGGCAGTGCATTTCCAGCAAACCCTTTTCCTGCGCCCTGCCGAGGATGCTTTCGCCGAAAACCGGTGCAAACATATCCGGGAACAGGGTCATAATGTCAAATCTCATTCGAAAAGTCCCTCCATCGGGCGCAATAGCAGAGTATCCTCTTTCGTGTCGATGGATATGACGACCGACGGAATGGCGGGGATCAGCACCTCGCCGTTCGGCGTCGCCATATGGTAGACCGCGTTGGAGCCGGTTTGGCTGACCTCGGTCAGCGTGCCGTATTGCTCCCCGGTGTCGGCGTCCAGCACTCGCAGACCGATGAGGTCTTGCACAAAATGCCGCCCCTCCGGCAGACGGATGTCCCGGCGGTCAACATACAGCATCCTGCCGCGCAGAGGTGCCGCCTGCTCCACCGTCGTGATGCCGTCGATGGCGGTCAGCGCCATTTGGTTGTGGGCGCGGGAGCGCACCTTGACCGGTTTTTTGCCGTCGGCGTCCCAATACAGCCGCTTCCACGCGGCAAACTGCTGTGCCGAATCGCACCACGGCTGTACCCGTACCTCGCCGCGCACCCCGTGGGTCGCAACGATCTGCCCTGCCTCCAAAAACGGTTTTTCCGGCATACCGATCCCTCCTTGCTGTTATCATCCTAAAAAACACCGGGGCTGTTGCGGGTCATCCCGGCAACAGCCCCGACTGTTTCAGGCAACCTATGAAAATACGGTGTGTTCAAATCACACAGAGGTTTTTCAGAGGTGCCCTTTAGTCGATTTCCACCGCGACCTTGGCGTTCTGACGGGTAGCGGCGGCGCGCATCACCGTGCGCATCGCCTTGGCGATGCGTCCCTGCTTGCCGATCACTCTGCCCATATCATCCGGTGCGACGTGCAGGTGGAATACCACCGTGCCGTCCTCCAAGGGGGCATCCTCGTCGATCGTAACGGCATCCGGCGTTTCCACCAATCCGCGCGCAATGGTCAACAAAAGCTCTTTCATCTTTTTTACTCCGTTTGCGATTATTTCTCGATACCGGCTTTTTTCAGCAAAGCCTTGACGGTATCGGTCGGCTGGGCGCCGTTAGCGATCCAGTTTGCCGCCTTTTCGGCGTCGATCTTGATGACGACCGGATCCTGCAGCGGATCGTAGTATCCGATCTCCTCAATGAAACGACCGTCACGGGGATAGCGGGAATCCGCTACGACCACGCGATAAGACGGGGCTTTCTTTGCGCCGGTGCGGCGCAGACGAATCTTGACTGCCATAGAACATTACCTCCAAAATAAAATGAACAATTTCATATATCCAACCATCAGCGATGGATTGAATCAAAATCCGAAACGGCCCTTATTCATGCCGCCCATACCGGGGAAGCCTCCCATACCGCCCATACCGGGGAAGCCTACGCCGCGACCGCCCTTTTTGTTCATCCGCTTCATCTGCTTCATCAGCTGGCGCATGGAGTCATACTGCTTGAGCAGACGGTTGACATCCTCCACCCGCTGACCGCATCCGGCGGCGATACGCCGCTTGCGCGATGGGTTGATGATGTCCGGTTTTTTGCGTTCGGCGGCGGTCATCGACAGAATGATCGCCTCGATCCGATCAAATTGACGCGGGTCGATCTCCACATCCTTGAGCTGCTTGCCCATACCCGGGATCATCCCGAGCATCGACTTGATGTCGCCCATTTTCTGTATCTGGCGGAATTGCTCCAGTAGATCGTTGAGGTCAAACTTGTCCGCCTGGAGCTTTTTTGCCAGCTCCTCGGCTTCCTTGTCGCTGACCTGCTGCTCCGCCTTTTCGATCAGGCTCATCACGTCCCCCATACCGAGGATACGCGATGCCATCCGATCGGGGTGGAATACCTCGAGGTCATCCAGCTTTTCGCCCATGCCGGCAAACTTGATCGGCTGTCCGGTGACCGCGCGCACGCTGAGCGCCGCGCCGCCGCGGGTATCGCCGTCGAGCTTGGTCAGTATGACGCCGGTGATGCCCAGCGCCTCATTGAACGAGGCGGCGACATTGACCGCGTCCTGACCGGTCATTGCATCGACCACCAGCAGTATATCGGTCGGCGTGACCGCCGTGCGGATGTTTTTCAGCTCCTCCATCAATACCTCGTCGATATGCAACCGACCGGCGGTATCGAGGATGACATAGTCATTGCCATGGTCGCGGGCATGGGACACCGCGGCGCGTGCAATATCGACGGGATCGGCAGTGCCCATCTCGAACACCGGGACACCCGCTTTGTCACCGACCACCTTGAGCTGTTCGATGGCGGCGGGACGGTACACGTCGCAGGCGACCAGCATCGGGCGGTAGCCCTTGGATTTGAGCCACTTGGCGAGCTTGGCGCTGTGGGTCGTTTTACCCGAGCCCTGCAAGCCGCACATCAGAATAACGCTCGGCGGGCGGTTGGCGCGTACCAGTGCAGTCGCTTCGCCGCCCATCAGCTCGGTGAGCTGGTCGTTGACGATCTTGATGACCATTTGCGCCGGGGTGAGGCTTTCCATTACCTTGGCGCCGACTGCCGCCTCCACCACCTTATTGGTGAAATCCTTGGCGACCTTATAGTTGACGTCTGCCTCCAGCAGGGCAAGCCGCACCTCCCGCATCGCATCGCGGACATCCGCTTCGCTGAGCTTGCCTTTATTGCGTAATTTCTTAAACGATGCGGCGAGCTTTTCGCTCAAGCCTTCAAATGCCATCCGGGATCACCTGCCTTTTCTGTCGGGGACGGGGAAAATCAGTCTTCGTTCTGGAGCTTGCCTGCCAGCGCGACGATCTGCTGTGCGCGCTGTGCGAGATCGGTCGGCGCGCCGGGGAAGGAACATTCGGCGCGGATCTCATCGGCGAGTGCGGCGATCTGCCGGGCATCCTCGCAAATGCGGCGGAACCGGCGGGACAGCCCGAGCCGCTCCTCCATCTCGAGCATCTGAGCTTCGGCGCGCTTGATCGCGTCGCGCACACCCTGGCGGGTGATACCCTCGTTATCCGCGATCTCCGACAGAGAGAGATCGTCATTGTAGTAGTAATCCACCATATCCCGTTGTTTATCGGTCAGCATATCGCCATAGAAATCCAGCAAAATCGCCATTTCCAAGTTTTTGCCCAACGTCGCGCCCTCTCTCTGTAAAGTTTTTTACTTTACAGGCATTATACACCCCCGCGCCGTCTTTGTCAAGCCCTTTTTTGCAATTCGGTGTTGATTTTGACGGCAGAAAGCAGAGAAAGGGTATATTGGCTTATACGTATGGAATATGGCGCCCGAAAATATACCCGGAGTAGAAACGTAGCAATTTCTACTCCGGGTTTTGCATCGTATCAGCCGTGCTTTTGGCGGGCTTCGGCTTTCATCCGCAGTTCCTTCGACAGGATGCGCTTGCGCAGACGGATGGTCTTCGGCGTGACCTCCACCAGCTCGTCGTCGTTGATGAACTCCAGCGACTGCTCAAGGCTCAGCACCGTCGGCGGCACCAGCCGCAACGCCTCGTCCGAGCCGGATGCGCGGGTGTTGGTGGCGTGCTTCTTCTTGCAGACGTTGACGACAATATCCTCATCCTTCGGCGACTCGCCGACGATCATACCCTCATAGACCGGCACGCCCGGTCCGATGAACAGATTGCCGCGATCCTGCGCATTCCACAGACCGTAGGCACAGCTTTCGCCCGTCTCGTGTACGATGAGCGATCCCTGCACCCGCTGGGGGATTTCGCCCTTGAACGGCTCGTAGCCGTCAAAAACGCTGTTCATAATGCCGTTGCCGTTGGTATCGGTGAGGAACTGCTGACGGTAGCCCATCAGCCCGCGGGACGGGATGCGGAACTCCAGATGGCTGACCCCGGTATCGCGGGTGCCCATATTGATGATCTCCGCCTTGCGTGAGCCGAGCCGCTCCATCACCGCGCCGACATATTGCTCCGGCACCTCGATGACCAACAGCTCGATCGGCTCCAGCCGCTCGCCGTTGGCGCCCTCCTTGTAGATGACCTGCGGACGGCTGACCGCAAACTCATATCCCTGCCGCCGCATCGTTTCGATGAGGATGGACAGGCTCAATTCGCCGCGTCCGGAGACCTTGAACGAATCGGTGGTCTCGGTCTCCTCCACCCGCATACTGACGTTCGTCTCGACCTCCTTAAAAAGGCGATCGCGCAGGTTGCGGGAGGTGACATATTTGCCGTCCTGCCCGGCAAAGGGGCTGTTATTGACGATGAAATTCATCGAAATGGTCGGCTCGTCGATATGCACAAACGGCAACGCCTCGACGTGCTCGGGGTCGCAGGCGGTCTCGCCGATATTGAGATCGGCGATGCCGGTCACGGCGACCAGATCGCCGATTGATGCGGTGTCGCACTCCTTGCGCTGTAAGCCCTCAAACTGGAACAGCTTGCCGATGCGGGCGGTTTGGGTGGAGCCGTCCCGCTTGCAGATCGTCACGACCTGCCCGTTGCGCACCGAGCCGCGCTCGACCCGCCCGACACCGATGCGCCCCACATAGTCATCATAGTCGATGTTGGAGAAAAGGATCTGCAACGGGTCGTTCGGCTCGCCCTCCGGCGCGGGAACATATTGCAGGATCGCCTCAAACAGCGGGCGCATATCGCCGGTACGGGCGGTCGGGTCAAGCGACGCATAGCCACTGCGCCCGGAGGCATAGACCACCGGGAAATCCAACTGATCCTCGTCCGCGCCAAGCTCGATAAACAGGTCGATCAGCTCATCGATGACCTCCTCTGGGCGGGCGCCGTCGCGGTCGATCTTGTTGATGACCACGACCGGGCGTTTGCCGAGGGAGAGCGCCTTTTTCAGTACAAAGCGTGTCTGCGGCATACAGCCCTCAAACGCGTCCACCAGCAACAGAACGCCGTCCACCATCATCAAGATGCGCTCTACCTCGCCGCCGAAATCGGCGTGTCCGGGGGTATCCACAATATTGATCTTGGTGTCTTTGTAATGCACCGAGGTGTTTTTGGACAAAATTGTGATGCCGCGCTCCCGCTCGAGGTCGCCGGAGTCCATCACGCGGTCGGCAACCTGCTCATTTTCGCGGAAGGTGCCGCTTTGATGCAGGAGCTGATCGACCAGCGTCGTTTTGCCGTGATCGACGTGGGCGATGATCGCCACATTGCGCAGATTATCTCTTGTACTCATACAAACGCTTCTTTCCTTTATTTTACAACCTTATCACTATAGCATATTTTTGCCGCGACGACAAGGAAAAATCGCAATTTTTCCGAAAAATCACATATTTTTTGTTTTTGTTCGCCGGATGACGGTGATAATGCCGCTTTTCAGCCACGGATAGCCAAACGCCAACACCTCTGCGGCAAATACGCCGAGGGCGGTGCCCTCCGACCACAGCCCGTGGTGCCGCACCAGTACCGTGATGATGCCGGCGGCGATGCCGACCATGTTGCATTCGGCAATGCCGCAGTTGAAGAACCGCTCAGGGAATTCGGCGGCGAAGAACTTGCTCATCGTGGCGTTGGACAGGTCGGCATCCAGCACAACG
>CALDHV010000056.1 GCA_937902305.1 uncultured Clostridia bacterium | reverse complement strand
CCGCGCGCTTCTCGGGACGGACCAGTCGCAGCTGGCGATGAACCTCGAGGCGCAGGCGGTGAAGGAGCTCGGGGCGGACATGCGCGTGCCGGCGATCGCCTACCACGACACGATGTTCCCGTCCGAGACCATCGCCCCGGATCCGGTGTGCTTCCTCCTGTTCGCGCCGCGCGAGCGCTGCTATGCGCACGCGCTGAACGATCCGAACTGCGCGCTCAACAGGCACTACCTGAAGGCGCTCGAGGCGTGGACGGCGCGTTACAAGGGCATCGACGACTCGCACACCTTCGAGTACTACAACGACAAGCTCCTCTTTCGCGGGCACACGCCGTACCTTCCGGAGGTCATCCTCGGGGACGCCGACGCCTACGAGTCGGCGGGAATCGAATGCTGGATGTCCCTCCAGGTCGGCGGGCAGCCGCTGGCGGTCGACTGGAACATGCTGGCGCACGCGATCGTCTATCCCGTTTTGCGGCTGTGCGGTGTTCACCCGCACGAGGAAACCGAAGCGGTAACGGAGGAGGACATCCTCGAAATGATGGATGCCGGAGAAGAAATCGGCGCGATCGAGGGCGCGCAAAAGGATATGGTCAATAACGTGTTTGCGTTTGACGATATTACCGCCGCCGAGATTATGACACCGCGTACCGATGTTGTTGCCGCCGAGATCAGTGACCCGGTGGATGAGGTCTTGCGTGCCGGAGTGGAAAACGGCTATTCCCGCATTCCGGTTTATGAGGAGGACATCGACCATATCGTCGGCATATTATCGGTCAAGGATCTGCTCCCTTATGTTGGACAAGCTATTCCGAACAGCGTTACCGTACGCAGTCTGTTGCGCGAAACGCACTTTGTCCCCGATACAAAAAAGTGCGATGACCTGTTTGAGGAAATGAGCGAAAAGCACCTGCAAATGGCAATCGTTGTGGACGAATACGGTGGAGTTGCCGGCATCGTCACGATGGAGGATCTGCTCGAATCCATTGTCGGCAATATGCAGGATGAGTTTGACAACGAGGATGAGGAAATCACCCGCCTCGACGAACATTCCTTTGAGATCGACGGCTCGCTCAATATCGGCGAATTGGGAGAATTACTCGGCGTAGAGTTCCCGGAGGGGGACTATGATACCGTGGGCGGCTTTTTGATGGATCAGCTTGGGCATATCCCCGAAAAGGACGAAAACGCCGCAGTGAAATACAAGAACGTCACGCTGACCATCCGCGAGATGGATGACCGCCGCATCGAGACGGTACACGCGGAGATCACAGACGATCCCGACGAGCCGACGGACGGAAAAGAGCCGGAGGAAAAGGAAGAATAATTTTTGTCGCCGCCGGAATACCGACGGCGACTTTTTTGAAGGTGATACTATGAGCGAAAACTATCAGCAAACGCTGGATAAGACTCTCGCCGCCATCGTCGCTGAGGGAAAAACACCGCGGCTGTTGCTACACTGCTGTTGCGCCCCGTGTTCGAGCTATGTATTGGAATATCTGACGCACTATTTCGACATCACGGCGTTTTACTACAATCCGAATATCAACCCGGCAGAGGAATATGAGCATCGGGTCGAGGAGCTGGAGCGGCTGATACGGCAAATGCCGCTTTTCCGCCCCGTCACCGTACAGCGGGGAAATTATGAGCCGGAACGGTTTGCGGCGATCGCCGCCGGTCACGAAAACGATCCGGAGGGTGGCGAGCGATGCTTTGCGTGCTACCGTCTGCGGCTCACCGAAGCGGCAGAGGTGGCGCGCACCGGCGGATTTGACTATTTCACAACGACGCTGTCCATCAGTCCGCTTAAAAGCGCCGTGAAGCTCAATGAGATCGGGCGGGAGCTTTCCGCCGCGTACGGTGTGCCATATCTTTACTCGGATTTTAAGAAAAAGGAAGGCTACAAGCGGTCGTGCGCACTGTCGGCGGAATATCATCTCTACCGCCAAAACTACTGCGGCTGTGTGTATTCTAAAAAATAAGCAGGAAAAAACAAAAGGTAGGTCATCAACCTACCTTTTGTTTTTTCATTTTATCCGATCTGCATACGGAAAGCGAACTGCACCTCTTTTTCGCTCAGCCGATATTCCTCCGGCAGGATCGGGCCGCAGGAATTACTGCCGATACCCGAGTTTTTGTAGTCGATACGCAGATGCGTTCCCGCCGAAGCGCCGATCTCGTCAATATGCTTTGCATCATCGAGCTGTTTCGGCGTATACAGCGATACATTGCAGTCGAAATCCTGCGTCCCGAGGGCAGAGAACACAAGCCCGTTTTTCAGCCGAAGCTCACGCACGTGACCGTGATTTCCATGCTCCTGCGGCATAATATACGGCACATATTCCGATGAAGCGCGGCTCTCGTGCCAGTCAAGATAAGCGTGATGGTCAAGATCGACATAGTTGTCGGTCGGGCCAAGCCCGAAATACGAGAACTCCGCATCCTTATCGGTCAACGGGAACTCATAACCGAGACGCTGGATCCACTCCAAGGGCTTCTTGATATTGCCCATCATAATGAAATCGACCGTGCCGTTGACATCCACACGCACCGTCAGCGTATAGCGGATCATCGGATAGCGGGAAATACCCGCCAAACTGCCGATGAACACGATGCGGTCGTTTTCGACATATACGCTGTAAATATGTGTAAAGGTGCGGTCGAGATTGTCGGACTCCCACCCGGCATAACGCCACTTTTTGGCGACATTCCGCTCATTATCGGTAACGGCACGGAAAGCGGTCAGCGTGACCGGGCCGGACAGCTTTTCCTCCCCGTCGATGACGATGCTGACGAGATTGCCGGTCTGCTTACTGAAGCGGTAGGCAAACCGCTCGCCGGAGGCGACCACATCGACATCGGTCTCGGTCAGCTTGGCAGGGGCACCGAGGGACGGCGTATCCTGACGCTCGACCGGCAATACCTGCTGCAACGAGCCACATTCAATCCCATATTCATCCGTCAAGGTCAGCCGGAGCGTGCATCCGTAGCGGCAATTCTTCGGCAGCTCAAGCGGGAGCGCCACCTGCACCGATGAGTGCGGCGCGGCGTCGATGTGCAGTGTCCCGGAGGCAAGCTCTTTTCCGTCGGATTTGACGGAATAGGCAATGGAGCAAGCATTGAGGTTGGTAAAATCGTATCGGTTTTCCACCGTCAGCTTGCCGTCCTCATAGCGGAAGCGGAACGGCGCATAGGCGGTCTTGATCTCCAATGTGCCGGACTTAATGCCACGATCGTAGAAAACCATACCGTCACAGCAGAAATTGCCGTCGTAGGTAAGCTCGGTCGGGAAATCGCCGCCGTATTTCGGCACGCCATCCACAAGAACGGTATGATCGCGCCATTCCCATACGCACCCACCGGTCAGACTGGGGTAGCGATAGAAGGTTTCAACATAATCCCATATTCCGCCGGGGCCGTTGCCCATCGCGTGCGCATATTCGCACAGAAATACCGGCCAGCGCACCGTATCGGGACTTTCCGCCCAGCGCACAAGATTGCTGATTGGCGGATACATATGAGAATACACGCTGACCCGCTCCTGGCACTCCTGCGAAAAAGCGAGGTATTTTTCCGCGGCATCCAGCAGGCGTTTGGCCTCCTCCAAGCCCTCGCCGGTCTCCTCCGCTTTTTTCATATTCTTCTGTGCTGTTTTCAGACGCTCCGGCCAATACCAGTCAATGGCGCGTGAAACATCCTCTGCGTGCACAAGGCGGGTCGGATCAACGCGGCGGAGAAACTTGACCATCTCCGCATGGTTGACACCGTGACCGCTTTCGTTACCGACCGACCACATAAAAATGCAGGGGTGGTTCTTGTCGCGGTCATACGCCCGCTCCATACGCTCGACGTACTCTTTTTCCCAATCCGGGTTGGTGCAGGGCCACAGCGGATCATCAATATCATAGCTCCACGCCGCGCCGTCGGAGCGGTTGGCACGCATACTGATGCCGTGGGTTTCCAAATCCGTCTCCAGTATCACATACAGTCCCAGTTCATCGCACAAATCGAGGAATTGCGGGATCGGCGGATAATGCGAAGTACGCACGGTGTTGATATTCAGCTTTTTCATCAGTTCCAAATCCGCCCGACATTCCCCCAGCGTCATCGTCCAACCGGCGGTCGGAGAGGTGTCGTGGTGATTGACGCCCTTAAACTTGACCGGCTGACCGTTGATCGCAATGGAGCGATCCGGCAAAACGGCGACGGTGCGGAAGCCCACCGGACGGGTGATGATCTCCCCCGCCTTTTCAAGCTTCAGCGTATACAGATAGGGATGCTCCGCATTCCAAAGAACAGGCGCGTCGATCTTGAGCGTAGCGGTATCGCCGTCGGCAGTCACCGAGGCAAGGGCGTTTTCGCCGTCCAGCAAGGTCAGCGTCGCGCCGCACACACCCGTCACCGTTACGGTGCCGTCATTCTCGGTGCGAATCGTAAAATCGGTCAGATGCCCGACCGGTCGTTCAAGAATATACACATCGCGGAACAGCCCGTGACAGCGGAACTGATCCTGATCCTCCAAATATGTGCCGACGCACCATTTACGCACCGCGATGCGCAGGGTATTCTCCCCCGTCTTGACAAAAGACGAAATATCAAACTCCGCCTGCAAACGGCTGCCTTGTGTAAAGCCGACATAGTTGCCGTTGACATATACCTGCCCCAGCGAGGAAATACCCTCACAAACCAGATAGGTCTGATTGGCGGCATCGGCGACGGTGAATGTGCGCTCATAAATGCCCATCGGGTTGATCATCGGCACATACGGCGGGTCGACAGGAAAAGGGTAATTGAGATTGGTGTAGTTCGGCTCCTCATAGCCCGTAGACTGGAAGCAGGACGGCACCGTTACGCTGTCCCACTCATCAAACGCCGCATCC
>CALDHV010000055.1 GCA_937902305.1 uncultured Clostridia bacterium | reverse complement strand
AGATTTTTGTAATAATGTTCTTGCTGCCGTTGCTGCTTCTGCCCAAAACTCGTTATTCGTTTCCGCCCAACGAGCCCATAGTTCCATAAATCCAGGCAAACAATATGATGGATCACTAAATTTCACATTTTCGTAAAGTGGTGAAAATACAACCATGTGGTTTTCTGCATCGTACATGTTGTGGACGCCTTTCACACCCGTTTTGTTCATTATTTTTTCAAGAATATTTTAATTTCGCGAATTCCATTTGCATCAAGCCCGTTTGTTGGCTCATCAAGCACCAGCATATCGGGGTGCGGGCGGGTGGCGATCGCCAACAGTACCCGCTGTAATTCGCCGCCGGACAGCCGTCCGATCGGCTTATCCAGCAGGCTGTCCGCCTCAAAATGCGCGAAATGCGCCTGAAGCTCCCGCCGCAGACGGCGCGGGATCGGCAAAAATACCGGCCAACGGCTGGTAAACGACAGCGCGACATCCAGCACCGTCGCCGGAGAGCCGCGATCGACGTTGATGCTCTGCGGCACATAGCCGATGCGGGGCTTTTTCCCCGCCGGGATGCCGTCGTGCCCGGTAAAAACGATCTCGCCCTCGTGCCGCACCTCACCGATGATCGCCTTGAATAGGGTGGATTTGCCCGCGCCGTTGCGTCCGATCACCGCGGTGATCTCTCCGCAATGGGCGTGGAGACTGACATCCTCCACCAGCGCGTCCGCGCCGGCGTGAACGGTGATATGATTGATCTTCATACAATGCAAGCCACAGCCCGCCATCAGCGCGTCACTCCTTTCAGCAGAGTGAGATTTTTCTCCATCGCGGTCAGCCAGTCGTCCGCGTGTCCGTGTCCCAGCACCGCGCAATCCAGCGCCAGCACCCGCTCCCGCGCCGTCTGACTGTCCACCGCCGTATACCGCACGGCGTATTGGTCGTCATACAGCACCAGCGCGTCGGGATGCTCTCGCACCGCGCTGACCGCCTCGGCGAGATCGGCGGCGCTGACACCGCTTTCCTCCCCGACGGTGAGCGAGGCGACCGGCAAAAGCCCCAGATCGTCCGCCAGATATGCCAGCGAGTCGTGGAACAGCACGCAGGGCGTTCCCGCCAGCGTTTGCCGCAGGACAGCAAGCTCATTCGCGACCGTCTCCACCCGGGCACGGTAGGCGTCCCCGTTGCGGCGATACGCCGCGGCGTGGGCGGGATCGAGCGCGCACAGCGCGTCCGTCACCGCCGCGATCTGCCCGGCATAGCGGCGCGGGCTGACCCACAGATGCTCGTTTGGTTCCTCGTGCTCGTTTGGCTCCTCATGTTCGTGCTCCTCGTGTTCGTGGTGTCCCGCGAGTGTATCCAGCCCCGCACCGGTGTCCACCGTCGTGAGGTGGGGAAGCGTGGGCAAAATATCCGCCAAAAACGCCTCCGCGCCCGCGCCGTTGAGCAGGAGCAGGTCGGCCCTCTGCAACGAAATGCGGTTGGCGGGCGAAAGCTGATAATCATGCAGACAGCCGGTCGCCGCGCCGGTGAGATTTTCGAGCGTCACACCGCTTTCGTCGCCGATGACATTCTGCGCGGCGACATACAGCGGGTAGACCGTCGTCACCACCGTATACCGCTCGCGTCTGCCGCCGACCGTGGCGGTCAGCGCGGTGATCCCCGCCGAAATCGCGACGATCCCCGCCATCAGCAGAGCGATCCGCCCATACAGGCGTCCGTTTTTCATGGCTTGCCTCCTATCCGGCGATCAAGACCGGTGATTTCCAGCATTTTATATAGCAACAGTCCGCCGGCAAAGCAGGCGACTGCCTCGCCCGCCGCGACCAGACCCATCTGAATGAGCCACGCGCCCCACGAAAAGTGCGGCGATACCACCGTCAGCTCGGTGCCGACGACCAGCGCGTTGATGACCACCGGCGGCAACACCGACCACAGCGGCAGTCCGCCGACCCGTCGCGCACGCAGTCGCCAGGTCAGATATGCCGCCAGCCCCGTTGCCAGCGGCCCCAGCAGGATGTCCAGCATCCCGGCGACATTCGCGCCCATACCGACCCCCAACAGGTTGGACAGCGCGCACCCGACCATCAGCCCCGGTATCGCCGCCGGCGTGATCGCCGCCAGCACCGTCAGCGCCTCCGCGACCCGGCATTGCACCAGCCCGTAGGAAATCGCCGGCAGGCACAGCGTCAAGCCCGCATACAGCGCTGTAATCAGTCCCGCAACAGCAAGCCGGCGGGTGGACGGTCGTATCTGCATCAAATGCTCATTCCTTTCTGTAATAGCCCTTGCCGCTATCCGTCGAGACGCTGTGTCCCGTCCCGCACCGGCGCGAGTGCCTTGTCAAACCCCATCGTTCTCTTGCGCCAGAATGCGGGCGCGGAAAATGTAATTTTCGCCGGACAGCATCTCGACGAGATAGCCGTCCTGTGTCTGCTCGGTGCGTATCGACGCCGTTTCACCGGGCACCATTTCCTTGACATATTGCAGCTCGATCTCCCGGATCGGGAACTCGGGTAGCCAATCCAACGCTACGTCGATATAGCGGGCGTTATTCATATGCCGATTGCAGTCGAGATCCGACCGCCGCACCGTATGCTCTCCGACCGGGCAGGCGTTTTTCAGCGCGACCCTGCCGGGATCGGGACACACGCCCCGCTCCGGGCAGGACGGCAATTCCTTGACCGCCGGCGGGATCGCCCACAGCATTTTATGCTCCCGCGCTGATACCAGCACAAACTCGGTCACGCCGCTCATCAGCAATGCGCCGGCGGCATCCCGCCATTCATAGCACCGCAAAAACCGCGCACCGCGCCGTTCCCGGTGCCAGGTGGTGAGCGTCACGGTTTCCTCCAGTTGCGGCAGGCGGTCGATTTGTAACCGCAGGCGGGTGATGACGAACGCTGCCCCCGCGTCAAACAGCTCGTGCCAGCCCCAACGGTTGGCGATCAGATGTTGCTCCCCGATCTCCTGCTGATACCGCAGGATATTGGATAGGCGCATACCCTCGCCCGGCTCCACGTCGTAGGATGCGACCGTGATCTGCTGTGAAAAGGTTTGCAATTCCATAGAGTATGCTCCTTGTTACTCCGCCAGCTTATTGGCAATGGCGCGTAAATCGTCTGCGTTGAAAAACTCCACCGTCAGCGTGCCGCCCTGCGGCTTGAGAGCCACCTGCACGCGGCGACCGAGCGCCTCCTTGAGCGCCAGCTCCACCTCGTCGTAGAAGGGTTCCCGCCGCACCGGGGCAGGAGCGGTTTTGATGACCGGGCGACGCGTTTTGGCAAGCCGTTCCAGCTCGCGCACCGACCAGCCCTTTTGCACGGCGGCGTGCGCCATCTCGATTTGCACCGCGGGTGCGTCGAATGCCAGCACCGCCCGGGCATGACCGGCGGACAGACTGCCGTCCGACACCAGTGCGGCGACTTCCTCCGGCAGATGGAGCAGACGCAGGGCGTTTGCCACCGTCGGGCGGGATTTATTGACCACGCGGGAGGCATCCTCCTGCGTCAAGCCGTATTCGTCCATCAGCTTTTGATACCCGCGCGCCTCCTCCATCGGGTTGAGATCGACCCGTTGCAGGTTTTCAATAAGCGCCAGCTCCGATGCCTGGCGGTCGTCCATATCGCGGATCAGCACCGGCACCTCGGTCAGCCCCGCCATCCGCGACGCGCGGAAGCGGCGCTCGCCCGCCACCAGCTGATAGGTGCCGTCCGGCATCGGGCGCACCAACAGCGGCTGAAGCACACCGTGCTGGGCAATGGAGGCGGACAGGTCTGCCAGCGCCTCCTCGTCAAACTGCTTGCGGGGCTGTTCCCGGTTGGGGATGATCTCGTCGAGCGGCAACGACACCGCGCTGTCCGTCTCCGGCGTATTCTGTGCAAATAGAGCGTCCAGCCCCTTGCCGAGGCCTCCTTTTTTTGTAGCCATCGTCATTTCTCCTTATTGCTTTTCCAGTATTTCCCGCGCAAGGTCGAGATAGGCGCGGGCACCCTTGGAGCCTTTGTCGTAGTAGTTGATCGGTTTGCCGTAGCTTGGTGCCTCCGCCAGCCGGACGGTGCGCGGCACGACGGTGCCGTACACCTTGCGGGCAAAGAACTTTTTGACCTCTGCGACCACCTGCTGGGTGAGGTTGGTGCGCCCGTCATACATCGTGAACAGCACGCCCTCCAGCTCCAGCGAGGGGTTATATAGCCGCTTGACCTGCCGCACCGTCGCCATCAGCTGGGACAGTCCCTCCAGCGCGTAGTATTCCGGCTGGGCGGGGATGAGGAAGGTGTCCGCCGCCACCAGCGCGTTGAGGGTCAGTAAGCCCAGCGCCGGCGGGCAGTCGATGAAAATGTATTCGTACCGTTCCCGATAGGGCGCCAGCGCCGCCTTGAGGCGGTTTTCGCGCCGCGGCAGCTCTACCATTTCGATTTCCGCGCCGGCTAGCGCCAGATTGGCGGGGATGACCGACAGATGCGCAAATGCCGTGCGCACATCCGCATCGGCGGGCGGCTCACCGACCAGCAGGTCGTAGGTGGATTGCCCGACCGTGCGCTTGTCCAGTCCGACGCCGCTGGTGGCATTGCCCTGCGGGTCGATGTCCACCAGCAGGGTCTCGTGCCCCAGTTCTCCGAAGCAGGATGCCAGATTGACCGCCGAGGTCGTTTTACCGACCCCGCCTTTTTGGGTGACGACTGCGATGATTTTCGCCATACCGTTTCTCCTTGTTGTTTTTATTCCTCATATATCATAGCATATTTTTATTCGGTTGTATACGGGTAATTTTCTGTTTTTTCGCAGAGGGTGCGGAAGCCTTGCTCCTGCGCGTGTGACGTAAACGATGTGGGCATCGTCCCCTCCCGATTTAGACGTTGGACGATAGATGTTAGATGATAAGGGTTTTGGCTTATGCACAAGCCTCCGGTATACGCGGAAACCGATGCCCTTATCATCTAACATCTACCTTAATCTTTTGCCGAGCGTTGGTGGCGGATATAGCGCGTCCAGCGGATATATCCGTAGGTCGTATTGGTCAAAAATCCCGCCTTGAGGATCAGCAACAGCCATTGCCCCGCAATAATATTCATCGCCGTTTCCAGCGCGGTGCTGATATACCACGCGATCCACTGCTCCCGGTAGCGGAACAAGATGAATAGCCCGTTGGCGATGCCGACCGCACTACAGCAGGCATCAAGGTAGCAGACGACCGCCTCCAGCATCGGCTGATCCGCCAATATGCCGTATTCCGGGTCGATGCGGGTCAGCAGGAAGCCGACCCCCACCGTCCACACCGCGATGGCGGCGATGACCATGACCTCCTGCCAGCCACGGAGCGTTCGCACCTCGGTCAGCTCCTTTTCCTGCCGGTCGGGGTGACGGTGCCAAACGAAAAAGCTGATGATGTCGCACGGGATCCAGAACAGCAGAGTCGTCGCCATCGTAGCAAAGCGATAGGCACAAATGATGCAGATGGCGATCTCGGTCGCTTCCACCACCAGCGAAACGAGAAAGTTCCACTTGCTTTGCTTGGAGATCAACAGCTCGCACAGGATATTGGAAAAAATATCCACCAGATACAGCACCGTGATCAGTGCGCCGTTGACCCCGCCGATGTCCTCCTCCGGGAACAGAAACGCAAACAAAAATGACAGCGCCACGATACTGATGAGCCATATTTTTTCATACGCGGTAAAGTACCGCCACAGTCGTTTGCGTCGATTTTCCGTGCCCATATCCGGTTTCCTCCGATCTTAAAAAATACAAGCCAATATTATACGTTTTTTCGCATTTTGTCAATAAAAAGGGTTGACTTTTGTCGAGAAAAACTATATACTGTACTACAGTCAGGTTTCTCTTTAAGGGGCGGTACCGTGATACCGACAAGAAACCGTATATCGTTGTGCTTTTACGGGATCTTGTCGCGTTTGCGTGGCAGGATCTTTATTTTTTGACGGCAAGGAGGGGACGCGCTTGGCGCACAATACCGTTACGCTGATGGACGAGGCAACGCTTCACCGCACCGTGATGCGGATGTCCCACGAGATCGTCGAGAAAAATCGCGGCACGGAGGATCTGGTGCTGATCGGCATTCGGCGGCGCGGCGCTCCGCTTGCCAGAATGATCCAGCAGAATATTGCCCGCATCGAGGGGGTCGAGCTTCCGTACGGGGAACTGGACATCCATTTCTACCGCGATGATCTCTCCTTCGGAGATGACGCGCCGGTGCTGTGCCGTACCGATCTGCCGTTTCCGGTGACGGATAAGCGGGTGATCCTGGTGGACGATGTGATGTTCACCGGGCGCACCGTGCGGGCGGCGATTGATGCGGTCTTTGCGCAGGGGCGTCCCCGGTGCATCCGGCTGGCGATCCTCATCGACCGCGGTCACCGCGAATTGCCGTTCCGCGCCGATTATATCGGCAAGAGCATCCCCACCTCGTTGCAGGAGACCGTTGCCGTGCGTCTGCCGGAGTTTGACGGCACGACCGGTGCCGAGCTGCTACAACGCCAATAAGTCAGGACGTCAAATACCCGCTCCGGCGGGATTGATGATAAAAAATCGGGAGGAAAAGAAAATGCAGTTGGTGTATCAAGTCAAAGACAAACCCAAGTTTTTCCAAGTGATCGTGTTCGCGTTCCAGCAGGTGCTGGCGATCCTGGCGGCGACCATCGCCGTCCCCGCCATCATCGGCAACGGGATGTCCCAGTCGGCGGCGCTGTTCGGCGCCGGTGTCGGCACCCTCGTTTACCTCGCGTTTACCAAGTTCAAGAGCCCGGTGTTCCTCGGCTCGTCGTTCGCGTTCCTCGGCTCGATGGGTGCCGCGTTTGCAGGCGGCATCTCGATGCAGCTCGGCTATCTTGGGCTGATCCTGGGCGCGACCTTTGCCGGATTGGTGTATGTGGTCATCGCCATCGTGGTCAAGATCGCCGGTGTCGGCTGGATCAATAAGCTGATGCCCGCCGTCGTCATCGGCCCGACGGTCGCGATCATCGGTCTTTCGCTGGCGGGCAACGCCGTGGGCGACCTGACGGTGGGTAAAGTGCTGAATGCGGAGGGCGCTTCCGTCGCTTCGCCCTATCTCTGCCTCATCTGCGGTCTGGTCACGCTGTTCGTGACGATGCTCTGCTCGGCCTACGGCAAAAAGATGCTGAAAATGATCCCGTTCATCATCGGTATCTGCGCCGGCTATCTCGTGGCGGCGATCCTCACGCTGATCGGCAATACCACCGGCAATGAGGCGATGCAGATCATCAACTTCTCCGCTTTCCGGAATATGCAGTGGGTGCCCGATTTCACCTTTTTGACCGCGATCAAGGGTGTCGGAGAGCTGACCCCGTCCTACATCGCCACCATCGTGGTCGCCTATGTGCCGGTCGCATTCGTGGTGTTCGCGGAGCATATCGCCGACCACAAGAACCTGTCCTCCATCATCGAGCACGATCTGCTGGAGGATCCCGGTCTGCATCGCACCCTGCTGGGTGACGGTGTCGGCTCGATCGCCGGTGCGATCTTCGGCGGCTGCCCGAATACCACCTACGGTGAGTCGGTCGGCTGCGTGGCGATCTCCGGCAATGCCTCGGTCGTGACCATCCTCGCCACCGCGATCATGTGTCTGGTCGCCGCGTTCATCGCGCCGTTCACCACCTTCCTCGCCACCATCCCGAATTGCGTGATGGGCGGCGTGTGCGTAGCGCTGTACGGCTTCATCGCCGTGTCCGGTCTCAAGATGATCCAAAAGGTGGATCTGGGCGACAACCGCAATCTGTTCGTGGTCGCGGTCGTGCTGATCTGCGGCATTGGCGGATTGACGCTGTCCTTCGGCGCGGTCACGCTGACTGAGGTCGCCTGCGCGCTGATCCTCGGCATCATCACCAATCTCCTGATGAATATTAAGAAAGACAATTAAACCCAAGCCAAAATTGAAGGGGCTGTAGCAGCTTTGCTACAGCCCCTTTTGCTATGTGTCAGATGTTAGACATTAGACGATAGAGGAGAAGAGTTTAGTTTTTTGCGTATCGGAAACGTTTGTACAAACCAATCGTCCCTGCCGGTGGATCGCGAGGCGGGCAAAAGCCCGCCTCGCGATGACAACGCGGATAGTTGGTGCAAAATTATTGCTGTTAACGCGCTCAAAGCCCTTATCATCTACCGTCTAACGTCTCATTCACCTTCGGTCATCCAGCAACCGCCACAGGGTGGCAAAATCAGTCGCTCGCCATCCACCGTGCCGTCCCCGACGGTGACGGTCAGCCGCATATCCGCCGGCAGGAAAACCGCACAGGGCTCGTCGGCACGGTTGACCGCGCACAACAGCGTCTCTCCTGCGCCGCGCCGCAAAAACGCCACGCTGTCCCCCTCCGACGTCAGCGGAACGATCTCGCCCTCCCGCAAAGCGGGCGAACGGCGACGGGCTTCACCCAGCGCGCGATACCACGCGGTCAGCGCCGCATCCTCCCGCCCCCACGGGAATGTGCCGCGATTGAACGGGTCGCGGTAACCCTCCATCCCTGCCTCGTCGCCGTAGTAGACGCACGGCACGCCCGGCAGGGCAAACTGCAACAGCGTTGCCAGCCGCATAAGGCGGCATCCGCGTGCACGTTGCTCGGGGGTCATTTTCTGCTCCGCCTGCCAGCTTCTGCCGCGCCCGCGGCTCGGCTCGCCGCCGAGCAGGGTCAGCACTCGCTCGGTATCGTGGGTGCCGATATGGTTCATCAGCAAGCGCAATATCGCCGGCGGATAATGCTCGACAATGGTCATCACCCGGTCGAAAAACGCATCTCGCCCGCCCTCCAGCAGATAGAATAGGATCGCCTGCCGGAACGGGTAATTCATCACGCTGTCGAGCTGATCGCCGAGCAGATACCGACGACGATGCCCGTAGCTTTCCTTGTTGCTCGCGTCCTCCCAGACCTCCCCGAGCACCAGCGCATCGGGATCGGCTTGCTTGACCCGTCGGCGCAGGGCGGTCAAAAATCCGTCCGGCAATTCATCCGCGACATCCAGTCGCCAGCCGGACGCTCCCGCCGCCAGCCACCGGGCGACGATGCCGTTTTCGCCGTGGATATAGTCGGCAAAGGGCGCGGACAACTCGTCCACCTCCGGTAGGGTGTCAAAGCCCCACCAGCTCTTGTACCCGCGTGGCCAGTCGGTGAATTGATACCATGCGCCGTAGGGGGAAGCCGGCGTATTGTACGCGCCGACCGGCGGATACCGCCCCTCGCGGTTGAAATACACGCTGTCCGCCCCGGTGTGGCTGAAAACGCCGTCCAGCAGGATGCGGATGCCGCGCTTTTTCGCCTCGGCGGTCAGTGTGCGCAGGTCGTCCTCATCGCCGAGCAACGGGTCGATGCGGCTGTAGTCGGCGGTATCATAGCGGTGGTTGGAGTGCGCCTCGAAGATCGGATTGAGATACAGGCAGGTCACGCCGAGCCCGGCAAGATAATCGAGCTTTTCGGTAATGCCGGCAAGATCGCCGCCCGCGTAATCGTTATTGCGGATGCGCCCGGTCGCGTCAGGTTGCCATTCCGGCGGCTCCGCCCAGCTTTGGTGCAGGATGCGGTCGGACGGCACGCCCGATTTCGGCTTGCCGGCGCAACAAAAGCGGTCGGGGAAAATCTGATACATCATTCCGCCGGCGAGCCAGTCGGGGGTGGTCAGCGCCGGGTCATAGGCGGTCAACTGCCACAGCGGGCGGTGTGTTTCGCAGGAATAGGCGGCGGTGCCGTCCGGCTGACGGACGAGCCAGCCGGTGCCAAGCGCCAGATCGAGACGGAATCCATAAAAATACAGCCCCGGTGCTGTGGGCGTAAAGCGGATGTCCCACCATTCGCGGTCGTCGCCCTGCATACCCGCCCAGAACATCCCGTGGGAGGTGGCGGGGAGCTCATCCCGCTCCACCAGCATCGCGGCGGCGTGACAGCCCCAGCTCCGGGGCAAACAAATGCGAAAAAACACCTCTGTGCCAGCCGCGACCGCGCCAAACGGCGCACGATAGGCAATGTCGCGCGAAGAAAACAAAGCCGTCACCGTCTGCACCTCCTTTTTCGGATTATTATACCCCATTTGCGATGCGGATGCAATAAGAAAACGACATTTGCACTTGAAGTCGGGTGCAAATGCCGTTGGTGCATTTATTTACCGTCGTAGCTGACGACCGCTTCGACATCGTATTTCGCCAGCCGCTTGCGGGCATCAAAGCCCGCCAGCTCGATGAGGAACAGGAGCTTGACTACCTCGCCGCCAAGCTGTTCGACCAGCTTGGCAGTTGCCTCGATCGTGCCGCCGGTGGCGATCAGGTCATCCACGATCACGACCTTCTGCCCCGGCTTGATGGCATCGGCGTGCATCTCGATGACCGCCTTACCGTATTCGAGGTCGTATTCCTGCTCGACCGTTTTGCGTGGGAGCTTGCCCTTTTTGCGGGCGGGAACGAACGGCTTGTGGAGACTGTATGCAAGCGGTGCGCCGAGGATAAAGCCGCGCGCCTCGGCACCGACGATCACGTCAAAATCCAGACTCTCCAGTTTTTTCTGCATTTCTTCGATAGCAAGATGAAATCCATCCGCGTCCTGCAATACGCCGGTCACATCGCGGAACAGAATGCCCGGCTCGGGAAAATCGGGAATGGAAACCACATAATCTTCAACTTTTTTCATCTTCGCCAACCCTTTCTTTTTGAACTCACCAGTATACATTACCAAGTTTCGCAAAAAAAGTAAAGGGGTTTGTGAAAAAAAGTACACGCATTCACCGATAATCCCCGAGAAAATCGCGATTGACGGCGAAAAGCTCATCCACCATCCGCTCGATCTCATCGAGACTGCACACCGCCGAGGTCAGCGGGTCCATACAGCCGATCGGTGAAATCGCCGCGGGGCTCGGCTACGCGGGGGCGTTTTATTTCAGCCGTGTCTTTCGCACGCAGACGGGAATAAGCCCGTCGGCATTTCGCCGCGGAAAAGGGGCAAAATGATAAAAAGTCGCTTTTTGTCGCAGATAAAAAGTCGCTTTTTGTCGCGATAAGCCTTGACAAGTCCCCCACAGCGACGCTATAATGGAACTTGAGTTATTTTGCAGTTTTTCAAAGGAGCCTGACCGTCTTGTATTTTGGCAGTGTTCGCTTTTTCAAAAACCTGATATTGGTCGCCGTCATCGTGATGATCGCGTTGCCGACCGTATTTGCCATATCGCTCAAGGCGGAAAACAGCCGCCTGACGCAGAAAACCGAGGAGCCGCCGGAAAGCTCCGATGTTTCGGACACTTCCGAGCCGGAAGACCCGCTCGAAAAGGCGGCGCCGGAATACCAAAAGCTTCACCCCGATTTCCGCGCACCGCAAACCTACGCCGCGACCAATGTGGCGGATATGACGGCGTATCTCACCTTTGATGACGGCCCGTCCGAGCGCACCGACGAGGTGCTGGCGACCCTGCGGGAAAAGAATGTCAAAGCGACCTTTTTCGTGGTCGGTACGACCAATGAGGACAACCTCAAGCGGATGAAAAAGATCGTCGCCGAGGGACATACGCTCGGGATGCACACCTATTCCCATGATTACAGCAAGGTCTATTCCTCCGTGGAGGAATACATCGAGGATATGTATAAGGTATTCAAGCTCATCCGCGATACGACCGGTGTCACCCCGACCGCTTTCCGCTTCCCCGGCGGATCGATCAACGGCTACAACGGCGGCATTTATATGGAGCTGGTGGCGGAAATGATGCGGCGCGGCTTTGTGCCGTACGACTGGAACGTGTCGGCGCAGGATGCCGCCAGCCCGGTGCCCTCCGCCTCCAAGATACAAAGCACCGTCCTCAATGGGGTCGGCAGTCGCAAACGGCTGATTATTTTATTCCACGACTCCGCAGGGCACAAGACCTCGGCACAGGCGCTTGCCCCGATCATCGACGCGTTGCGTAACGACGGATTTACATTCGCGGCGATCACGCCCGATGTAGCTCCGACGCTGTTTTCATACAAAATAAGGTAAAGGAGATAGAGAAATGTCAAAGAAAGACAATTTCAGAACGGCTATGAACGAAATGTTCGGCATCGGAGGCGCTCCCGCACAGAAAAAGGATGCGGCGCAGGTCGAGCCGGCGAAAGCCGAGACTGCTCCGGTCAAAGCGGAGGAAAAGCCCGCTGTCAAGGCACCCGCCGCCAAGCCGGCAACCGTTTTTCGCGCCGAAAAGCTGGAGGCAACCTTCTTCGCGCCCGGCACCAGCATCGAGGGCACCCTGCGTGCCAAGGGCGATGTTGTCATCGCCGGCGATTTCAAGGGCGACATTTTCTCCGAGGGCAAGGTGACGCTTCGTGCCAGCACCAGCAGCAATGTCAAGGCCGCCAGCCTTGCAGTCGCGGACTGCACCGTGACCGGCGACATCCAGGTGACGGGCGATGTGGAGCTGATCGCGCAATCGGTCATCAACGGCAATGTCCACGCCACCAATGTTTCCTGCTCCGGGCGGGTCAACGGCGATTTGTTCGTTAAGGGGCATCTGTCCCTCAACGAAAGTGCGCAGGTGCGCGGCAATATCAAGGCGCAAACGCTGTCCATCGCCAAGGGCGCGCTGGTATCCGGCAATGTGGAGATGAAAACCGGCGCCAACGAGGAATAAGATTTTACCGATCAAAAAAGCGCCACCCGGCAAGGGCAAGGCAAGATAGGGATCTTGTCTTGCGTCGCCCGGGTGGTGCTTTTTTTGTTTTTCTTTTACCGTTCGAGGCACGCGATCTCGGCGCAGATGCAGAAAAGCTCCATCGCCGTTTGCAGCTCCGTGACCGTCGGATACGAGGGCGCGATACGCACATTGCTGTCGTGCGGATCTTTGCCGTAGGGGTAGGTCGCGCCCGCGCCGGTCATCACCACGCCCGCCTCCTTGAGCAGGGCGACGGTACGCTTGGCACAGCCGTCGGCGAGATTGACGCTGACAAAATAGCCGCCGCGCGGACGGTGCCACGATGCAACACCGCGCTCTCCAAGCCGCCGATCGAGCGTGTCCAGCACCACCTCAAACCGCGGGCGCAAAACGGCAGCGTGGCGCTTCATATGTGCCCGGATGCCGTCCGCATCCCCGAAATAGCGCACGTGGCGGAGCATATTCACCTTATCGTGTCCGATGGTCTGCACCGTCATCCGGCTCTTGATGTCCCGGATATTGGCGGGGCTGGCGGCAAGCGCCGCGACCCCCGAGCCGGGAAAGCTGATCTTGGAGGTCGAGGTGAACGCGATCATCCGATCCTCGTGCCCGTGCTTTTCCAGCTCCGGGTAAAGGTCAAGCAGGGTGTCCCCCTTATCATACACATGGTGCAGGCAATAGGCGTTGTCCCACATCAGCCGGAAATCCGGCGCGGCGGTCTCCATCGCGGCGAGACGGCGCACCGTCTCGTCGGAATAGGTGATGCCGTCGGGGTTGGAATACATCGGCACGCACCACATCCCCTTGACCAGCGGATCCTTGACCAGTGACTCGACCGCGTCCATATCCGGACCGCTCTCGGTCATGGTGACCGGGATCATCTCGATACCGAAATAGCCGGTCACGGCGAAATGCCGGTCGTAGCCGGGCGCGGGGCACAGGAACTTGACCCCGGTCTGCCGGCACCACGGCTCGTTGCCCGTCACGCCGCGGCTATATGCCGTGGCGATATAGTCAAACATCATATTGAGACTGGAATTGCCGCCGACGATGACCTGCTCCGAGGGCATATGCAGAATATCGGCAAACATCTGCTTTGCCTCCGGGATGCCGTCCAGCAGACCGTAGTTGCGCACATCGGTTCCGTCCTCGGCGCAGAATCCGGTCTCGGTGTTGACGCAGGTCAGCAGATCGGTCGTCAACGCGAGCTGGTCGGCGCCTGGCTTGCCGCGCGCCATATTGAGCGACAGCCCCTGCGCCCGGTAAGCGTCGTATTTGCTTCGGAGGGCTGTGAGACGCGCCTGCCGCTCGGCGGGGGTCATATCGGCGATTTTCTTTTGTTCGGATGCTATCATCGTTATTCGTTCCTTTCACAAGGTGTTACGAAAAATATTGTACCCGCCATTTTTGCATTTGTCAACCGTTAATCTTGCAAAAAATCGTATAATTGGCGGCATTTTGCGTAAAATCCGGCGTTTTTCAAATAATCGGTGCTCCGTGCCGCCATTTTTCCGCCGCAAGAGGAAAGAAAATGACGCGGGCAAAAAATAAATTGCGACGATTTTGCGTTTTTCTCTTGACAAGCGCGGCAGTTTCGGCTATAATCGCATTTGTTCCCGCAATAACAAGGACACTTAGCTCAGCTGGTAGAGCATCCGCTTGACGTGCGGAGGGTCAGCGGTTCGAGTCCGTTAGTGTCCACCAACAAAAAAGTCCCTTTTGTCTGCCGACAAAAGGGACTTTTTTGAATGAAGCGCACCTGCGGTGCATGAAAAATGAAGCA
>CALDHV010000054.1 GCA_937902305.1 uncultured Clostridia bacterium | reverse complement strand
TCCTTCGTCGGCACCGGGCATTATGCCCGCGTCACCTACTCCGACGGTCGCTATCATCTCAAAAAGGCGCGAGATCTTTCCAAAGACCAGACCTATGTGCTGTATTTTCTATCACAGGAGCAACTGGCACGGGTGCAGTTCCCGCTCGGTGAGGTCGCCGACAAAAACACGGTGCGGCAAAAAGCCGTTGCGCTCGGACTGACCGTTGCCGGCAAAAAAGAAAGCCAGGATATATGCTTCGTCCCGGACGGCAAATATGCCGATTTTATTCGACGAACGACCGGCAGGGACTACCCGGCGGGCGATTTTGTGGGTCAGGACGGGCAAGTGCTCGGACATCACAAGGGCATCATCGCCTATACCGTCGGACAGCGGCGCGGACTGGGATTAAGCCTCCCCGCCCCACTCTATGTGAAAGCAAAAGATCCGAACACAAATACCGTTCTACTGGCACCGGAGGAGACTCTTTACTCCGACCGGCTAATCGCAGGTGATTTCCACTGGATCGCCGGATCGGCACCGACCGCCCCGCTCCGTATGGCGGCACGCACCCGCTATAATGCCGCGGAAAGCCCAGCCACCGCCACCGTTCTGCCCGACGGGCGGGTCAGCATCACTTTTGACACACCGCAACGCGCCGTCCCCCCCGGACAAGCCGTCGTTCTGTACGACGGCGACGAGGTGCTGGGTGGCGGTATCATACAGCAAACCGTATGAGAGGGAAAAACATGATATACACGCTGACCTGCAATCCCGCGCTCGATTACGCCGTCAGAACGGACAAGCTATGCCCCGGTGAGCTTCACCGCCCAACCGGCACTATTGCCTATGGCGGCAAGGGAGTCAATCTATCCCGTGCGCTGACCGCACTGGGTATTCCCAACCGCGCGCTCGGCTTTATCGCCGGCGTGACCGGGCAGATTCTCGCGCAAGGTGTCCGCAACGAGGGTATAGACACCGATTTTATTCGACTTGCCACCGGCGATACCCGCATCAATGTCAAGGTGCTTGCCGACCGGGAAACCGAGCTGAACGCCCTCGGCCCTGCGATCGACGAGGCGGCGTGGCGGGAGCTATACAGAAAGCTGGAGGCTTTGCGACCCGGCGATATGCTGTGCTTGTGCGGCAGTGTGCCGCCACCGGATGGCGTGAAAACGTACGCGAAGATCCTCGACCACCTGCGTGGCAAAGGCATCCGTACCGCTGTCGATTGCGGTGGAAGCGGGCTTAATAAGGTCATCGCCTTTTCACCCGATGTCATCAAGCCCAACCGCGCCGAGCTGGAGGAGGCGGTCGGACGTCCATTACCCGATCGCGCCGCCTGCATAGAAGCGATGCGGGAATGTCGGCAACGCGGCGCAAAGACTATCCTGCTGTCACTCGGAAAAGACGGTGCGATGTTGGCAGACGGCGAGGAAATATACGCCTGTGCCGCCCCCTCGGGTAAGGTGGTCAGCACGATCGGCTCCGGCGATTCGATGCTCGCCGGCTTCCTGGCGGCGCGTGAAAACGGGCTTTCTGCGGCACAGGCGCTGTGCCGCGGTATAGCGTGCGGAAGCGCCCGCGCATTTACGCCCGGTGCGTTCTCCGCAGAGGTCGCCGACCGGCTTTACAGCGGCTTGCAGGCGCAAAAGCTGTGATAAAATCCTCGGTGAAAAGGCAAAAAACAGTTGCCTTTTCACCGAGGATGGAGTATAATGGTTTGGCGGAGGGGAGCTATCTCCTAATACTACGGGGTGTAGCGCAGTTGGTAGCGCGCCTGCTTTGGGAGCAGGATGTCGGGGGTTCGAGTCCCTTCACTCCGACCATGATGAGTATTCATAACGGACTTGAGTTATGAATACTCATTTTTCTTTTGTTTTCGCATCTTTTTCTATGTACGGGCAGGTTCGGGTGAACCTGCCCGCTTGCATTATGCGGGTAATGCGGTTGTCGGATATTCCACCGCAACACCTTGACGGGTATCTGCCTTGTAGTTCTTCTGCGGAACACATTCCGGCAATTCGATATGCCCGACGAATTTCCAGAAGATAACCACTCGCTGCGTTCTATTTTTGCCGACGCCTTCGGTTTCATAGACTTCGATACGGTCAATCAGTTGATATAGAAAGCGGCGGCAATCCTTTTTCAGACTGTCGCCGCATCAATATCCCGTTATCTCTCGGAATAACTCCCGCATTTTCTTTAACCGTTTGGAAACGGTGCTGTTGTTTGCAAAGCCGAGTATCTTAGAGACCTCGCTTTGCGTGCATCCGGCTTTCCGCAAATAGAAAATCTTTTTATCCGTTTCATCAAGAGCGTTCACGAATTCCTCCACCAGTATATTGAAAATCGCTTCACGCTCCGGATCGGCAACCGTGCTTTGCAACTTTTTCAGTTCACGGTTGGAGCAGAAGATTATTTCAAGCTTTGCCCGTGTATGATTCCATTTCTTGTGGTGATCGCTTGCCCGGTAATTCCGTGTAATATACGGATTGAAATCATTGCTGTCCGAATGCCTGTATATGATATGAGCGGCTTCTTTGAACTCCGTCACATCGAGCGCAAGATCGACCATAAAGGAAAGCAGTTCGTCGGGGTCAATGTTGCTCTCCTTAATTTGATCAATGATTTGCTGTGCTTCCTCCGGCGTTTCATATTGCAGTTTGGCGACGAGGGATGTTACCAGATCTTCAAAATTGTCTCGGAAAGCAATCAGCGGGTTTTGCTGAAAGTTCGTGCCGTTTACTCTGACCTTGTTATCGAAATATCCCGACCAGACGCCGAGACCGTGTTCCTACATCGCCTTTTCCATAACGGGAGCGAGCAATTCTTTTTCGTGAGAAATGGCATCGGCAAGCTCCGGATCGGTAAAGATTTTCGCCGCCGACCAGTCGTTTTCTTTGAAAAAATCCTGCATTTCTTCCAGAGTCGGAAGCCGGTCAAGGTCAAGTAAGGTTTTCTTTTCTGCCATTTCATCACATCCTTTCGAACCATTTCGCCCATGCTACCCATATTATAGCATAAATATATGTCCCAAAAAAACGGACTGCAAGTGGATTTTTCAAAAAAGTCAAAAACAAAAAAACGCCCCGACCGTAACCAAGTCAAAAATCTTGATTCCGAGCGGGGTAGCATAATCTGTCAATGCAACGAAATAGGTTATCTACACAACAGGATCACCGTTGCGAGTGCAACTGAAAACTGACACACCACATTTGAAATTTCAATTACCCAATGCACCTTTGCGTTTTTGAGGTTGGATAGGATTCCTACAAGGCAGAGGAATATGAACAGGCAGATTGCAAGCGCATACAGAATGACCGGCAGTATCACGCCGTTTCTGATCGACAGCGTAATAAGGGATGCGTAAATCATCAGATAACCAACTGCACCGATCAGCACAGCGACCGTGTTGAATTTACCCGTCTTATACCACAGAAAGCCGATCATTCCCGCCGCACAGAGCAACACGATACACAATGTCAGCGGCTTTACTCCGACAACATGAGAAACGAGTGCGATACCGGAAAGCAGGATTCCCGTATTCACGAACGACACGAGATTGACCGGCATCTTGA
>CALDHV010000053.1 GCA_937902305.1 uncultured Clostridia bacterium | reverse complement strand
AAGCCGTATGTCTGTGGCGAGGTTTTTATCCCGCCATAATAGCGATCTTTTCATTTCCAATAGGCATTTTTGCCAATTATGATTTTTGTGCATACATAGCGCCTGATCGGGTAAAATGTCGGTGAGGTGAATAAGACTATGCAGGAACAGGAATGGGAATTGCTCAACAGCATTTATCGCAATGCGGAAATGGGGCGGGACGGGCTGTATTTCGTTTTGCGCAAGACGGACGACACCAATTTCCGCAAGCTGATCGAAACGCAACTGATGGAGTATCAATCGCTGATGGATGAGGCGGAGGAGCGTATCCGCGCCGGCGGGGAAGAGCCGCTCGGCTCCTCTTCACTATCAAAAACGATGGTGCGTATCAGCGCCGGATGCAAGACGAAGCAGGATAATTCTCCCTCCGCTCTGGCGGATATGCTCATTCAGGGAAGCACGATGGGGGTCAGTAAGATCTCGAAGCAGATCAGCCACTACCAAACCAAGTGTGAGGATTGCCTGTCGCTGGCGGAGCGTTTGCGCCACACCGAGGAAAACAACATTGAGCAAATGAAAAAGTATCTGTGAAAATGGGTTGTTAAAATAGTCTACAGACTTTTTTAACAACCCCTTTCACCAATTCGTCCGCCGTGGCATAGACTGGGTTGCAGGGAGGCGGATAGGATGCCGTATTCGGTCGTGGCAGGACTGCTGATCCCCTTTTTCGGGACATCGGCGGGTGCCGTGTGCGTGTGGTTAATGAAAGACAGCCTTTCCCGCGCTGTGCGGGAAAGGCTGATCGGTTTTTCGGCGGGAATTATGTTGGCGGCATCGGTGTGGAGCTTGCTCCTGCCGGCGATCGGGCAGTCGGGGTTGCCGCCACGCTGGGCGTTTATCCCGGCGGCGGTGGGATTTGGCATCGGGATGCTGTTTTTGCCGCTGGCAGACCAACTGCTGTTGCCGAAAAGTGGGCAAATGCCGGAAAGCACCGCACTGCTGGTGCTGGCGGTGGTACTGCACAATATCCCTGAGGGGATGGCGGTCGGGATCGCCTTTGCTGGGTGTTCATCCGATGCGGGCGGGATCGCACCGTCCGCCGCGATGATGCTGTCGCTCGGTATCGCCATCCAGAATATCCCGGAGGGCGCGATCATCTCTTTGCCGCTGGCGGCGGAGGGAATATCTCGATGTCGTGCATTCGGGCAGGGGGTGATGTCCGGGGCGGTAGAGCCGGTCGCCGGTATGGTGACGTGGCTGCTGTCCGGGCTGTTTTTGCCGATGATGCCGTATATGCTCGGCTTCGCCGCCGGCGCGATGATCTATGTGGTTATGGCGGAGCTTGCTCCCGCGCTTGCGCAAAGCGGACATCGTAGGGGGCTGGCGGCGTTCACCGTCGGCTTTGCGCTGATGATGGCGCTGGATGTCGCGCTGGGATAGAAAATAATATGTTCACTATTTTTTTCTGATTTTGCTTAAATCCTTGATTTCGTCATAAAGATATAATACATTGAACTGGTAAAATTGTGGGTAGGGATAGTTGTACACACAGCTTTATAAAAGCAAAAAAACGGGAGGTTTTTATTATGGAAAACAGGAAAACCGGAAATCGGAGACGGACGCCAACAGTTCGGAAACGGTATTGAAGCTGAGTGATGCTCTGCCGGATTTCACGATCCACGGTTACTATAAAGAAGGGAAAATGGACACCGAGGAAGACGGCGAGTTTGAGATGCTGTGGGCATACGACGGCGACGACAATGCCGAGTACAGATATGTGCGTGCATACAAATGGGCCGCCGAGGACAAGTCTCTCCTTGAGGCGGCAAAAGAAGATGCGCTGTTTTACTATCCCGAGCAGGAGCCGGAGGTTATCATCTGCGATTTTCGGAGTATATCGAAAACTCCTACCGAGCTTTCCTGTATACCGTCTCGGAAGAATAAAAACCCGGCTCGACCGGAAATTATATAGTATGGATACCAAGCCTGCGGCTCGGATAAACAAAGAACACACTTTTGGTTGACAAAAGTGTGTTCTTTGCTGTTTATAAACGATTAAGCGCCGTATTTTTGGCCCGTTGCTTTTTACAGTTCCAATACCGTCTTCCCGGCAAGATAATTACCCAGTTGCTTGACCAGATGTGTGATGGTGCTTTTCGGCACCGAGAAGGTCTCGCCGTCCGAGGTCAGCGCACTGGCAAGACTACCGGTGCCCTCATAGAAGGCGGCGGAGAATGCCTGCGAGCCATCAAGATTGTAGATTTTAATATCCAGCATGGGAATGCCGCTCGGCTTCTGGTCGATGAGCGCATAGCGCGTCAAGTCCATCATCAGCACATACAGCGCACGAAAATCCGGGGTGCTGTATTGCTTACCGCTCTCAGTGACGGTCAGTTGATCGTCGTCCTCCTCCTCATTCGGGAAGTGGGTCAGACGAAAAGAGTGGGTCTTGCCCTCGGAGGTCAAGTCGATACGACTGATGGAGGTGATGTCCTTAAGGAACAGCAGAGCGGTGGTGGCGGTTTCGTGTTGCAGATCGACCACCTGCTTGAAGGTGTCCGCACTGACTGTGAAGATGGCGTTGACACCGTCCACCATCACGACATAGTTTTTGTCGGTATCGACACAGCCGACCGTGAAGCGGTACTTGGTATTGTTGTAGTAGATGATCTCGTCATCGCTGTTGGTGCTACCCACGGCAAGCGTGACCTCCGCGACGGCGTACGGGTCATTAAAGCCGTATTTTTCTTTCTGCTCCGCCGTGGGGTGTAGGATCGCCGCTCGCTCGGCATACACCGAGGTGAAGCCGTACAGCTTATCGCCGACACCGTCATTGACGCCGCGGTAGAACGGTGCGGTGGTGACATACTTGAAATACCCCAGCTCGGGCGGATCGTCAGAGGTCGAGCGCCGCAGGGCAAGCGGTGTGGGGTGGGATTTGCCGGTCAGCTTCAGCTCCCGGAGCAAAGCCCCGGCACCCTCGTCATCCTCCCTGGCGGACGGTGCCGTCATCAGCGTGGTGGAAACATACCACCAGTTCGCGGCGAGGAAATAATCTCCCGCCTCCTTGGAGCCGATATAGACATCGTTGCTGTCCTTGAGACGGATATAATATCCGTCGGTGGAGGGTGCTTTATCGCCGATCAGCAGGACATTGGTCTTGCCGTCATAATAGGTGACGGTAACGGTGGATTGCGGCTTTTCCAGCCCGAAATCCGCCAGCGCTTCCACTTTGTCGATCTTGATGGAGGCATTGATGACGGTGGCACATTCCACCAGCGTGTCAACGTTGTTGCTCAATGTGAGATCCTCATACCCGACCAGCTCATAGGCTTTGGATTTTTCATTGTAGCGTATATCGTAGCCGCCGGTCGTGTTGTCGATGCGGATGTTGCGCACGACTGCCTCGTCCTTGTCTTCGGTGCGATCAAACAGCGGGTAGACCGTTTCAGCACCGCTCTCGTTCACGCTACCGGAATATCCGCCCTTATGCGGCAGTAGTGTGATGAGCACCAGCACGACCGCCAGCACAACGGCGGCGGCGATCGCGATCAGCATCGTGAGGGTACGCGGCTTGAGCTTGCCGCGCTTTTTCTTTTCCTCCGGGCGCTCCGGCTCGATGAAGGAATCAAAGCGTCCCTCCTGCTTGCTTTCGGGGGTCTGCCGCTCGTTTTCGTCCGAACTCATAAGCGTCTCCTTTTAATGAATACGATGATACAGACAATCAGCACGATCAGCGGCAGACCGACGGTGAAGCCGACGATACCGATCAAAAGCTGAGCCTGATCGCTGAAATAGACATAGTTTGCGTTGAGCTTCTTGGTCGAGATGGACAGCCCCTCCTCGGCGCCGGTCATCCCATTGATCGTTTCGAGGAACAGCTCCTCATTCTTGTAGTTGCTTTGGGTGATGATCGACTCATAGGCAGCGGCGGAGCATCCGCTGACGAATACCGTGCCGTTGGTCGCCGTGCCGGTGTTGTTGTTATAGCCGTCCATCACGCAGACCATCATACTGGTCATCGGATATTGGTCCTCGGCGGGGGCATACGCCTTGTCCGATTTGTCCTCGGCTCCTCCGATCGCGTCGGAAAGCTTCATCAGCTGTGCGGTCTCGGGATACTCGGTCAACTGTATGCCGTAGGTGTCGATGGTGCTTTCCTCGTTTTTCTCCGACAGCGTGGTCAGCAGACGGCGCGCGCTCGGCGTGTACACCTTGCCGGTGGAAACGGCGTCCTTGGTATACTCGGTGCTCGGCACATCGCACAGCGGATAAAGCTGATTGTAGCTCTGGATGCGGGCAAAATCGGTTTCGAGCAACAGCTCATCCGTTACCCGGATCTTGTATTCCACCTCGAGCAGCTCATACAGATTGGGGCAATCGACGGTGGGGGAGGTGAAGACCATCAGATGACGGCCGTAGTTGCCGTCGTTGTAGACCCAGGTCTGTATCTTCTTGATTTCCTCGGCGGTGTAGTCGGTTGTCGGGGCGGCGATGAGCGCAACGGTCGCATCGGGGTTAAACTCCTGCGAGCCGTTGA
>CALDHV010000052.1 GCA_937902305.1 uncultured Clostridia bacterium | reverse complement strand
TTTCGATCTCGAACGGCCCGATACGGTAGCCGGAGGATTTGATGACATCATCCACCCGCCCGACATACCAATAGAAGCCGTCCTCATCCATCCACGCGGTATCACCGGTGTGGTAGTAGCCGTCCCGCCATGTTTCGGCGGTCTTTTCGGGATTGCGGTAATATTCGACCGCCAGTCCGCACGGCAAGCCGTTGCGAATGTCAATGACGATCTCTCCGGTCTCACCGATCGGCACATCGTTACCGTCGGGATCGACCAGCTTGACGGGATAGATCGGGGCGGGCTTGCCCATCGAGCCGATCTTATGCGCGGCACCGGTCAGATTGCCGATGATCATCGTGCTTTCCGACTGACCGAAGCCCTCCAATATCTGCAAGCCGGTCGCCTTTTCAAATTGGCGGTACACCTCAGGGTTGAGCGCCTCGCCCGCCGTGGTCATATGCTTGACCGAGGAAAAATCATACTGCGAAATATCCTGCTTGATCATCATACGTAGCATCGTCGGCGGCGCGCAGAAGGTCGTGATATGATACTTGGCAAACATCGGCAGAATATCCGCCGCGTCAAAGCGGTCGAAATCGTACACAAAGGTCGCCGCCTCACACAGCCATTGTCCATACAGCTTGCCCCACATCGCCTTGGCCCAACCGGTATCGGATATGGTGAAATGCAGACCGTCCGGGTCTACCTCGTGCCAATACTTGGCAGTGTGGAAATGACCGAGCGGATATTTATAGGTATGCAACGCGATCTTCGGATAGCCCGATGTGCCGGAGGTAAAGTACATCAGCATCGGGTCGTCACCGCCGGCGGTATCGTCGGTGCGCTCGAAATGTGAGCTGAACAGTGTATATTCCTCATCGAAGGCGCGCCAGCCGTCCCGCTTGCCGTTGACGATGATCTTGTGGAGCAGGGACGGGCACTTTTCCGCCGCAATATCCGCCTGTGCCGCGGTATCGCCGTCGGCGGTGCAAACGATGGCGCGCACCCCCGCCGCCTCGAAGCGGTATTCGAAATCGTGCGCCAAAAGCTGATTGGTCGCCGGAATGGCGATCGCACCGAGCTTGTTAAGTCCCAGCATCGCAAACCAGAACTGATAATGTCGCTTGAGCACCAGCATCACGCGGTCGCCCTTTTTAATGCCGAGAGATTTGAAATAGTTCGCGCATTGCGCCGAGCCGCGCCGCATATCATCAAAGGTGAAACGGCGCTCGGTCTTATCCCGCGCGATGTGGAGCATCGCCAGCTTTTTCGGTTCCTTGCGCGCCAGCGCATCAACAAGGTCATAGGCAAAATTGAAATGCTCGATATTCTTGAACTTGATCGCGGTCGGCGTGCCGTTTTCATTCTCGGTCACGTCAATAAAATTACGGTAGATACGGTCTTTGGTATCCCGGGTCAGCGTGCGGGTATCGCGCACCGCCGGAGCCGATGCCAGCTCCGGGATCGGCTCACCGGTCGGATTGAGGACGATGGCATAGAAATGGCAGTCCTCCCCCTGCACGGCGATCATCCCGTGCGGCGTGCCGCTGTCGTAATATACACTGTCACCGGGACCGAGCACCTCGCGGTGTTCACCGATCTGCACCAGCAGATGTCCGTCGATGACGATGTCGCACTCCTGCCCCGTATGGGAGGTCAAATCAATATCCCGGTGCTGTGCCGCCTCGTCGTAAACGCTGTGGACAAACAACGGCTCGGCGATACGGTTCTGGAACGCATAGGCAAGGTTATAATAGGTCATCCCATGCGCCTGCGAGATCTTCTGTCCGCCGTCGGCGCGCGTGACCATATAAGACTTCAGCTTCGGGCTGTAGCCCTCGATAATATCGGTCACATTGACATTGAGGAACATCGAGCAACGGTAAATGAACGTGAAGTTCATATCCCGCTCCCCCGCCTCGAATGCAAGGTACTCCTCCACAGGCAGACCGATCTGCTGTGCCATTTCCTCGGGGGTGCGGTTTTCGACCTCACGTAAAGCGCGGATGCGCCGCCCCATTTCTTTGATTTTGAAATCCAAGCCCGTGATTTCCGACATGATGCTTCCTTCTCTCTGCGGGACAAATGTGAAAAGCACTCATCCCAAGTAATGACTTGAGACGAGTGCTGAATAATCAGCCGACCCGCGGTACCACTCAAATTGCCGTCTGACGACGACCGCTCTCGGAGTCTGCAACCCCTATGCCTTTACGCAGCAATCACGGGGAAGTTCTACTGACCCGCCGTGGGGCGTTCTTCTTCCCGGCTCAGAAGCTACAAACCCGAAAAGCACACCGACCGTTTGCACCGACCACGGCCTCTCTGCAGGAGATCTTTTCGCGCCCTCTTCGTCAACGCCTTTATGCAATTTTCGTCATTGTACCACCGTTCTCGCCGAATGTCAATACTTTTTTGTTAATAAATTAAGGTAAGTAAGCCACGCTTTTCCGTCATAATAAATTACGTTGGATCTTGCCGTTGACCGTTTTCGGCAGGCTGTCACGGAAAACAACGATGCGCGGATACTTGTACGGTGCGGTATGCTTCTTGACATAATCCTGTATTTCTTTTTTCAGTTCCTCGGTCGGCTCGGTGCCGTTCACCAGCACGATGCTTGCCTTGACCACCTGCCCGCGCACCTCATCCGGCGCGGCGGAAACACCGCACTCCAGCACATACGGCAATTCCATAATGACGCTTTCGATCTCGAACGGCCCGATACGGTAGCCGGAGGATTTGATGACGTCATCCACCCGCCCGACATACCAGTAGAAGCCGTCCTCATCCCGCCAGGCGGTATCCCCGGTGTGGTAATATCCGTCGTACCACACCTGCCTCGTGCGCTCCTCGTCGCGGTAATACCCCGCAAACAGCCCGCACGGCACGTTTTCCACCGTCCGTATCACGATCTCACCGGTCTGTCCGTCCGGTACCTCATTGCCGTCCGCATCCACCAGCCGGACATCATAAAGCGGACTCGGCTTGCCCATCGCGCCGATCTTGTGCGGTGCGCCGATCAGATTGGCGATCGCCAGCGTCAGCTCGGTCTGCCCGAAGCCCTCGTGGATCTGCAAGCCGGTCGCCTTTTCGAATTGACGGTATACCTCAGGGTTGAGCGCCTCGCCTGCCGTGGTCATATGGCGCACGGAGGAGAAATCATATTGGGCAATATCTTCCTTGACGAGCATACGGAGCATTGTCGGAGGCGCGCAGAAGGTCGTGATGTGATATTGGGCGAACAGCGGCAGAATATCCTGCGCCGAGAAGCGGTCGAAATCGTAGGCAAACACCGCGCCCTCGCACAGCCATTGCCCATACAGCTTACCCCACAGCGCCTTACCCCAGCCGGTATCGGAGATGGTGAAATGCAAGCCGTCGGCGCTGACGCCGTGCCAGTATTTCGCCGTGATATAATGCCCCAGCGGGTAGGTGTGGGTGTGGGTCGCGATCTTCGGATACCCGGTCGTGCCGGAGGTGAAGAACATAAGCATCGGGTCACTGCCGCAGGGGGAGTCCGCCGTGCGCGCAAAATGTGTGCTGAACAGCGTGTATTCCTCATCGAAGGTGTGCCAGCCATCCCGTGCGCCGCCGACCGCGATCTTGCAGGTCATGGTCGGGCTTTGCACGCAGGCAAGGTCGATCTGGTGGGCGGTATCACCATCCACGGTACAAAGCACCGCGCTGATGCCCGCCGCCGTGAAGCGGTATTCGAAATCGTGCGCCTGCAGCTGATTGGTCGCGGGGATGGCGACTGCGCCGAGCTTGTGTAACCCCAGCATCGCAAACCAGAATTGATAGTGGCGCTTGAGCACCAGCATCACGCGGTCGCCCTTTTTGATGCCGAGGGACTTGAAATAATTCGCGCATTGGTTGGATGCGCGCATAATATCCCGGAAGGTAAAGCGACGCTCGGTCTTATCCGCCGACAGGTGCAACAGCGCGAGCTTATCCGGCTCGCGGCGCGCGATCTCATCGACGATATCAAAGGCAAAGTTGAAATGCTCGGTATCGTCAAACGCGATGGACTGCAATGCGCCGTTTTCATCCTCAACGGTGCGGACAAAGCGCGACGCGGCGGTCACGGCGGCGGAGCGGGAGGGCAACAGCGTATCGCGTACGACCGTTTCCTTTTCGTTTTCGCCCGGCAGGATCACCGCCACGAACAGGCACTCCTTGCCGTCCACCGCGATCATCCCATGCGGGGTGGAGCTGTTGTAATAGATGCTGTCCCCCTCACCGAGATACTCCACATTATCGCCGATCTGCACCTTGAGGCGCCCGCTCATCACAAAGTCGAACTCCTGTCCGGAGTGCTTGGTCAGATGAATGGGCTTATCCTGCAAATCGGCGCTGTATTCATACCGCACCCAGTACGGCTCGGCAATTTTTTTGCGGAAAAGCGGCGCCAGGTTTTGGATGGTGATGCCGTCCTCCTTGGCGGTCTGCTGTCCCTGCCCCTTGCGGGTGACGGTATAGGAGGACAAATGGGCGCTGCGCCCCTCCAGCAGATCGGTGATGCCGATTCCGAATGCCAGTGAGCATTTGTGAATAAAGGTGAAGGGGAAATCCAGCTCCCCCGCCTCATACTGCCGATATTCCTCGAGAGTGACCTCTGCTTTTTCCGCCATTTCTTCCTCGGAATAGTTAAAGATCTCCCGCATTTCACGGATACGGCGTGCCACCTCTTGCAGTTGTTTTGCTTCGACCGTTGCCATGATACGGCCTCCTTTTTTCAAAATAAAAAACACCCGTCTCACCATTGAGACGAGTGTGAAAAATCACATCCGCGGTACCACTCAATTTGCCGCCCGGAGGCGACCGCTCTCGGAGTCTGACAACCCCTATGCCTTGACGCAGCAATCACGGGAAAAACTACTCGAAATCCTTCTTTCGCTCTTCCGGCTCGGAAGCGATGGGCAGGACGGTCTGTTGCTCCCGGTTTGCACCATCCACCGGGTCTCTGAAAGGCAAGCAGGCCACGCCGTCTTCGTCACAGCCTTTTTCAATTTGGCTGTATTGTAGCACATCCCCCGATGCTTGTCAAGCGTTTTCTTGATATTTTTCATGGGTTGAAAATAGTAACAGTTTTGTCATTTTTCGTCAAATATCTTGACATCGCCCCGGCGGTATTATAAAATGAACAAAGTGTATAAAAAACGCCGATTTTGATGGAAACGGTTTGCGCAATCCGCACGATAATCGCCGTTTCCCCGCCGCTTTACGGTCGTTTATGAGAGGTACACAGGAAGAAAGGAATGGTTGCATTATGGAGTCAGTACAAGTTCTCAACAGCATCCGCGAAAATATGAAAAAAGCCGTCGTCGGCAAGGACGAGGTCATCGACCAGC
>CALDHV010000051.1 GCA_937902305.1 uncultured Clostridia bacterium | reverse complement strand
GTGGAGGGGGTTGCCGCGATGGCGAATCGCCCTGCCGACTTTAAGGGACTTATGACGGCGAACGGTGCGCTCAAATCCGTCAAGGTCAATAATTCCGAAAGTGAAATTATGCTCGATGTTTATGTGGATCTCAAGCAGGGGGCAAAAATCCAGGAGACTGCGGCAGAAATCCAGAAGAATGTCAAGGTCGCCGTGCAGTCTATGACCGGACGCCCCGTCACGCGGGTCAATATCCACGTAAGCGGGATCGCTTTGACAGAAGCAAAAAACGACGCGGAATAAAAACGGTCCCGGCGCCCTCCGCCCGGCGGAGGGCTTTTTCGGGATTTTTGATGTATAAATATACGAAAAAGTAAAATAACGGGAGTGACTACGCGAATGACCAGACGGGAAGCACGCGAGCAGGCATTTGCCCTGCTTTTTGAAAAAACATTTCACGACGCACCGGTCGTAGAGCTGGCAAACGACGCAATGGAGGCACGGGATATACCCGCCTCCGATTTTGCGATGATGCTGGCGGTCGGTGTCGAACAGCATATTGAGGAATTGGACGCGAAAATAGCCGCTTATTCCCAAAAATGGGATACGACGCGGATGTCCCGCGTCGCGCTGTCCGTTATGCGGCTTGCTCTGTACGAAATGCTATATGAGGAAAGCATTCCGGTCAGCGTTTCCATCAATGAGGCGGTGGAGCTTGCCAAGAAGTACGGCGGTGCGGAGGATGCGCCGTTCATCAACGGTATTCTCGGCACGGCATCCCGGCAGGAACAGACCATCGGTGAGTTATGAGCGTTTATCTCGGGCTGGATACCAGCAACTATACCACCTCCGCCGCCTGTGTCACTGATGACGGAGCGGTAACGCAGTCAAAGCTCCTTCTGCCGGTGCGGAAGGGGGAGCACGGCTTGCGGCAAAGTGACGCGGTGTTTCATCACACCCGTCAACTACCGGAGCGGGTCGAGGCTCTGCGCGAGGCGATGTCCGGCGGTATTCGTGCCGTTGCCGCCTCCGACCGTCCGCAACAAACGGACGGATCGTATATGCCTTGCTTCCTCGTCGGAGCGGGTGCGGCGCGGCAGATCGGTGCCGTCTTGGGTGTCCCGGTACATTTTTTCACGCATCAGCAGGGGCACGTTGCCGCCGCGCTGACCGGCGCGGACTGTGCCGACTATCGGTTTTTGCGCTTTTTGGCGTTTCACGTTTCCGGCGGTACGACCGATGCGTTGCTGGTCGAGCCGGATGAGGATACGGTATTGCGTTGCCGGGTCATCGGTCATTCGCTGGATCTCAAGGCGGGGCAACTGATCGACCGGGTCGGTGGTATGCTCGGACTGGCTTTTCCGGCAGGCATGGCGCTCGAAAAACTGGCACTTGCCTATGACGGCTCGTTTTCTCCGCGCCCGACGGTGCAGGGAACGGACTGCCATTTATCCGGCGTGGAAAATCAGTGCCGTGACCGCCTCGCGCGAGGCGAGCCGCCGGAGGCGATCGCTCGTTTTTGCCTTGATAGCGTGCGGGTCGCATTGGATGCGATGACCCGTGCCGTTTTACGGGAATACGGTGATCTGCCGCTGGTTTTCGCTGGCGGTGTCATGTCGGACAGCCTATTGCGGGACTATTTTTCGCAACAGTACGGCGGACGCTTTGCGCCGCCCGCGTATTCGGCGGATAATGCCGTCGGTATCGCGGCGCTTTGCCGCTGGAAGCAGGAGGGGATTAACGGATGAATGTGGTTTCGGTCGGACAACTCAATCACTATGTCAAATCCCTGCTGGAAAGCGATCCCCGGTTGACGAATGTTTACATCAGTGGCGAAATATCCAACTTTACTTTGCACTATAAGTCGGGGCATATGTATATGTCCCTCAAGGATGAGACGGCGGCGGTCAAGGCGGTGATGTTCCGCGGCAACGCGGCAAAGCTTGCTTTTAAGCCGGAGGATGGGATGAAGGTCATCGTCCGCGCCCGTATTTCCCTGTATGAGCGTGACGGCTCGTTCCAGTTATATATTGAGGAGATGCAACCCGACGGTGTCGGCGCGTTGCAGATCGCCTATGAGCAGATGAAAAAGCGGCTGGAGGCAGAGGGACTATTTGACGAAAGCCGCAAAAAGCCGCTCCCTGCTTTCCCGGCACGGGTCGGGGTCATCACGTCGCCCACCGGTGCGGCGGTGCGTGACATTTTGCACGTGCTCGGCAGACGTTATCCGCTGGCACAGGTGATTTTTTGCCCGGTTTTGGTACAGGGCGAGGGTGCGGCGGCATCCATTGTGGATGCGATCGAACGATTTAACCGTGCGGATGCCGCCGATGTACTGATTGTCGGGCGCGGTGGAGGCTCGATCGAGGATCTGTGGGCTTTTAACGAGGAGCCGGTCGCCCGCGCGGTCGCCGCCTCCCACATCCCGGTCATTTCCGCCGTCGGACACGAGACGGATTTCACGATATGCGATTTTGTCGCGGACCGACGCGCTCCCACGCCGTCTGCAGCCGCCGAGATCGCCGTCCCGGAGCAAACCGCGCTGGCGGATACCGTGCGAACGTTGAACGGTCGGCTGAATACCGCCATCCGTGCGGGACTGCGCAATGCGGAGCAAAGGCTGACCTATCTGCGGGACAAGCGTTGTCTGTCGGCGCCGCATTATTATCTTGAGGAACAGACCGTACGGCTCGATTATCTTTCCCGTCGCTTTGTCGCCGCGGCACAGCAGCAGCTCGGCGCGGCTGACCGACGGTTGACGACCGCCGCATCCAAGCTGGACGCGCTCAGTCCGCTCAAGGTGCTCGGTCGCGGTTATGCGATCGGCTATGACGCGCAGGGCGGCATCATCAAGAGTGTGAAACCGTATCAGGTCGGTGATGCCGTTGAATGGCATTTGTCGGACGGCACGATGACCTGTCAGATTACCGATATAAAATGAGGGATGAATGATGGCAACAGAATGGACATTTGAAAAAGCGATGACCCGACTGGAGCAGATCGTGGCGGCGCTGGAGGGAGGCAAATGCACTCTCGACGACTCGTTGAAGCTTTTTGACGAGGGTACGCGTCTAACCGCTTATTGCTCCAAGCTCCTGCGGGAAGCGGAGCAGAAGATCGTCAAGCTCACCGATGCCGAAAACGGCAATACCGACGGCGGCATTTCCGACCGTTTGGGTGAGGATATGGGCGAGGAGCTTTCCGAGGAATAAGGAGGACATATACGATGGGTTCGATTTTGCCGCCGTCGTTGGCGGAGCTTGCGGCGGCGTTTGAAGCACAATTTCCGGCGTATTATCCTGCCACCGGCGGCTATCAGAACACGGTCGCCGAGGCGATGGCATACGCTTGCGGCGCGGGCGGAAAGCGTATTCGCCCGGTGCTTTTGCTGGAGTTTGCCCGCCTGTGCGGAGGAGATCCGGCAGACGCGATGCCTTTTGCCGCCGCGATAGAAATGCTTCATTGCTATTCGCTGGTACACGACGATCTGCCGTGTATGGACAATAGCCCATTGCGGCGCGGAAAGCCGTCCACCCACGCGGTATACGGCGAAACGATGGCGTTGCTTGCTGGTGACGGCTTGCTCAACCGTGCTTTCGAAACGATGCTTTCGGCGGAAACTGCCTGCCGTTTTCCTGCCGCTTGCGTTCTCGGTGCGGCGGGCGCGTTGGCGGATGCCGCCGGTATCGACGGGATGGTTGGCGGACAGGTGATCGACCTTGAAAGCGAATGTAAAGTTATAGACCTTGCCACGCTTGACGCGCTTCAGCGCGGAAAAACCGCCGCTTTGCTGACGGCGGCGTGTGTGATGGGTGCCCGTCTGGCGGGCGCATCTGCCGAGCGGGAGGAAGCCGCACGGCAATACGGGCTGGGCATCGGGCTGGCATTTCAAATCGTAGATGACTTGCTGGACGTGACGGCTACCGCTGATAAGCTCGGCAAGCCGGTCGGCGCTGACAGCGAGCATAACAAAAACACCTATGTTTCTCTGCTCGGCATCGACCGGGCGCGCGAGTTGGCTGTTTCAAGAACACGGGAGGCGACTGACGCGCTTGTCGTTTTCGGCTCCGAGGGTGATGCTCTGCGCCGTTTGGCAAAGGCTTTGCTTACCCGCGACCACTGATGTGCGGAAAGAAGGATAATTTTGGTTGAGCTCAAGGATATTCATTCACCGGACGATGTCAAACATTTGAATAGAAAAGAACTGCCGGAGCTATGCAAGCAGCTACGGCAGAAAATGATTGATACGGTCGCGCAGAACGGGGGACACCTGTCCTCCAATCTCGGCACGATTGAACTCACCATTGCTCTGCATTACGTTTTCAATACCCCTGATGACCATCTGATCTGGGATGTCGGACATCA
>CALDHV010000050.1 GCA_937902305.1 uncultured Clostridia bacterium | reverse complement strand
GATACATCCTCGCAAGTGCGTGATAGGTCTCATGCAGCGCGATCTGCGTCGCCGTGAACTTCACGTCGTCCGCCTGAACGATGATCCTGTCATCGGTGCATACGCCTCTTATGTACTTTTCCGCTCCGGCTCTGTTTATTATCGCCATGCGTCCGAGCACGAAGGTCGGGCGTATCCCCGTCTCGCGGTATACCCTGTCGGAGATCTCCTTAAGCTCATCGTCGTAGGCCTTTTCGGGTATGACGGTGAGCGTTTTTGCGTCCGTGCCTCTTTTAAGCCCCAGCTCGCGGGAGCTTACCTTTTCGAGCCGTAGATCCGCGACAGTATTTTGTCTTTTAACCGCAGCTCTGCTTCGGTCAGCGGAGAGTCGTCCTCCTGTGCCGCTAAAAATGCGTCCAGTCTGCTCTCCGGCACCTCGACCAGCATCCCGTTTTTCGTTTCCATCGTGTACATCGTTTCCATTCTTCTTTTCCTCCTTTTTTGTCTTCTGCTCCTGTGCCGGAGCAGTTTTTGTTTTTTCAATGCTTTCAGCCTTTGCCTCGGAAGCAGCTCTGAGCTTCTGCTCGATAAGCTGTGCCGTCATCGCCTCAAGCTCGGTGGCATCCTCTCTGCCGCGCAGGAGATTATCCCGCACGGTGCCGCGAAACAGCACCGGTGCTTGCGGGACGACCCCGATGCGTCGGCGCAGAGCGGCGGTGTCCCACTGGCGCACATCGGTGCCGTCCACCAGCACCGTGCCGTCGGTTGCGTCGTAAAAGCGCGGGATGAGCCGCAGGAGCGAGCTTTTGCCGGCGCTGGTACCGCCGATGATGCCGACCGTTTCGCCCGCCTGCGCTTCTAACGTGATGTGAGCGATGGCGGGGGCGGCACCGGGATGATAGCACAGCGTTACATCCCGCAAAGTCACCCGCGGCACATCTTTTCCCGGTGCGGCGAGAATGGCGGTGCCGCTTGGCGCGTCCGGCAGCTCGAGCACCGCCCGGATGCGCCCGGCGCACGCGACCGAGCGGATGATGTTGAGTATGAGATTGGCGAACTTGATCAGCTCTACCAAGATTTGCGCCATATAGTTATACAGCGCAATGACCGTGCCCTGCGTGAGATACCCGCCGTCCACCCGGAGCGCCCCGGTATACACCAGGATGAGCAGGGCGGCGTTGATGATGGCGTAGGTCAGCGGGTTGAGCAGGGCGCTGACCCGCCCGGCGCGGTTTTGCGCCCGTGTGAGCGCGGCGTTGTCGCCGTCAAAGGCGGCGATCTCGTTCGCCTCCCGGCGAAAAGCGCGGATGACCCGCACACCGGTCAGATTTTCACGGGTGCGCCCCAGGATGTTATCGGTCTTTTCCTGCACCTTGCGGTAGAGCGGAACGCCGGGGAGCAGGATGGCGAACACCACGGCGGCAAGCACCGGTATGACGGCGGCGAAAATGAGCGCCGCGCGGGTGTCCAGCAGAAACGCCATTACCATTGACCCGAATACGATCAGAGGGGAGCGCAATAACAGCCGCAAGGACAAATTGACGCCGTTTTGCACCTGGTTCATATCGCCGGTCAGCCGGGCAATGAGGGTCGGTGTGCTGACCTCATCTAGTGTGCGATGGGAGAGAGCTTGGATGCGATCAAAAACCGCCTGCCGCAGACGCGCGACAAACCCCGTGGCGGCGCGAGCGGCAAAATATTGCGCCGTGACCGCCAACAGCAGACCGACCATACCCATCCCGACCAGCAAAAGACACATACGGATGATGTAGCCGCGGTCGCCGCCGCCGATGCCGCGGTCAATGACCGCCGCCATCACGAGTGGCACCAGTAATTCCTGCACCGCCTCCAGAAGCTTAAAGAGCGGGCTGAGGATGCAGTCCCGCCGGTACGGGCGCATATATCGCCATAGCTTTTTCACGCTTTTCCCTCCGTTTGTGCAGGCTTTTTCGGCTTTTGGGAACACTTTCGCAAAAAACGCTTGCATTTTTATCCTGCCCAGTATATCATAAAATGAGCAATACGAAAACTATCTATTTTATTTATCATCTATACGAAAAAGATATGGGAGTGAGAGAAACGGAACTCAAACGCTTGCGGTATTTTGTAACCGTCGCGGACGAAGGGAGCATATCCGCTGCTGCGCGAAAGCTGTATATGTCGCAACCGCCGCTCAGCACACAGTTGCGCCTGCTTGAGGAGGAGGTCGGCTGTCCTTTGCTGGTGCGGGGAGCGCGGTCGGTCGAGCTGACCGAGGCGGGAAAACGGCTGTACGCCCGGGCGCGGACATTGCTCGAGCTGGAGCAGACCGCGCGGGAGGAGGCGCGCGCCTGCGGCTTGCCGCAGGGCGGCACGGTGCGGCTCGGGGTGGTGTCCTCGGTCGCGGGAACGCTGTTGCCGCGCTGGCTCGGCGGCTTTTTGACGGAAAATCCCGATGTGCAGGTGCGTCTGGAGGAGGCGGACACCTTCGGCCTGCTTGCACGACTGCGGGAGGGGCATTTGCAGGCGGCTATTCTGCGCACGCCCTGCCCGGATGAGGGGCTGATGAAGGAGCCGCTGACTGAGGAGGCATTGGTCGCCGCCGCGCCGTCCCTGCCGGAGGATACGACCCTGCCGGCGCTGGCGGACTGCGCGGCGGACGGCACGGGCGGCGATGCGCTCGTCGTGCGCGGCACCCTGGCGTCCCTCGGCGATGCGTCTTCGGCGAAGCTGAAGGTCT
>CALDHV010000049.1 GCA_937902305.1 uncultured Clostridia bacterium | reverse complement strand
GTGATATGCGTCACATAGGGGCCCGGCCCCTCCGCCGAAAGAACGAGTGCGCCCGCGCCCGTTACCGTCCACTGGGCGGTCGGCGTCCGAACGCCGCCGTATTCCAGCGGAAAGCGGAATTGCCGCTCGGCGGTGCAAAAATGCGATGAGGTGACGGCGGCGCACAGGTCGGCGGCACCGCTATCGATGAAGATTGCCGCCATCGCCAGTGTTTGCCCCATCGTCGAGCAGGCACCGAACTGCCCGAGCAGTGGCACATTCATATCCCGCAGACCGAAGGTCGAGGCGATATTTTGGTTAAGCAGATCCCCTGCAAACAGATAGTCCAGCGCACTCGGCGACAACTGCGCCTTGTCGAGGGCGCGGGTGAGCGCCTCGCGCTGTAATGCGCTTTCCGCCTTTTCCCACGTCGGCTCACCGAGGTGCGCGTCGCTGAAAATCGCGTCAAACTCCCGTCCGATCGGCCCTTCTCCCTCTTTTTTGCACCCAACGGCGGCAAAGCCAAGCACCGTCGGCTGATTGGCAAGCGTCACGGTATATCGCCCGCGTCGTTCCGGCATACGATCTCCTCCTTTTTTTCGCAGTATGCCCGCAAACAGCGCGAGTATACGGCGAAAATCGGATATACGCCCGCGCGGTGCGTCGGGGACGCCGCACCCTACAGGGCTTTCTTTGCCCTGCGCGGATCGTAGGGGACGCCGTCCCCGGCGTCCCGCAACACGCGCACAAGCCACAACCCTTATCATCTAGCGTCTAGCGTCTAACATCTAACGTCTAAACGGCAAAAGACCGTGCTTTTCGGCACGGCCTTTTGCTTTGAAGAGGAGAAAATGAAAAAAGAAAAAATCAAGAGGGTTGCAAGGTGTTCACCTGACAACCAATACTTTACTCCGCAAATATGAGTAATTCATTATCGAAAAATGGACAAATTGTAAATTATCGGCGCATACTTTCCGACCGGGCGGGCATACCAAGCGCGAAAGGATGTGCGCTATATGAAAAAAGTCGCGTTTTTCGACACCAAGCCGTATGATAAATACTGGTTCGACAAGCTCAACCCCGGCTACGAAATGATCTATTTCGAATCCAAGCTCAATGCCCGTTCCGCCACCCTTGCCAACGGGTGTGAGGCGGTATGCGTATTCGTCAACGACACGGTGGATGCCGAAACGATCGACCGGCTGTATCGGCAAGGGACGCGGGTGCTTGCCCTGCGATGCGCCGGCTACAACAATGTTGACCGTAAGGCGGCATACGGCAAGCTGACCATCGTGCGGGTGCCCGCCTACTCACCCAACGCGATCGCGGAGCACGCCATCGGTCTGCTGATGTGCCTCAACCGCCGTATCCACCGTGCCTATATCCGCTCCCGCGATTTCAATTTCAGCCTCGTCGGGCTGACCGGCATAGATTTGCACGGCAAAACCGTCGGCGTCATCGGCACCGGCAGGATCGGACGGGCATTCATCGACATCTGCCGCGGCTTCGGGATGCGGGTGCTCGCCTACGATCCGTTCCCGGCGCAGGGGAGCGAGCTACACTATGTTCCGCTGGATACCCTGCTCGCGGAAAGCGATGTCATCTCCCTGCATTGCCCGCTCACCCGCGAAAACCACCACCTGTTGGATGCCGCGGCATTCGGCAAAATGAAAAAGGGCGCTTTCCTTATCAACACCTCCCGCGGTGCGCTGATCGACTCGGAGGCATTGCTGGCGGCGCTCAATGACGGCACCCTGCGCGGTGCCGGACTGGATGTATATGAGGAGGAGGCGGAGCTGTTCTTCGAGGATAATTCCGACGCGCCGGTGCTGGACGAAACGCTGTCGTTGCTGATCTCCCGTCCAAATGTCATTCTGACCTCCCACCAGGCGTTCCTGACCGAGGAGGCGCTGGAGGACATCGCCCGCACCACCTACCGCAATCTGGCGGAGGCGTTTTCCGACTCTCCGACGTTGACCAACGAGATATGCTACCATTGCCCGGAGCGCAAAGCAAACCCCACCTGCCGTTCCACGCGGCAGGAGCGTTGTTTTCCCCTGACGGCGGGCTGATTTTGCAAATTGTTCACATTTCGGTAGAGATGTGTTCATAATCCCCGCTTATACTGTGGAGAGTAGAGGGGGAATGGTCATGTTTCCACGCTTGCGGTATACGCTCGCCCGGTTTATGGCGGGGCGGTATGGCGTCGATGCACTGGGCAAGGCGCTGGTGGTACTCTATCTGATTTTGTGGGGCATCATCCTGTTTTTGCGCGGGATCGCGTTTCTGGTTTTTGACCTGCTGACCCAGGCGGTGCTGATTTACGGGCTGTTCCGGATGCTGTCCCGCAATATCCCCGCCCGTCAGCAGGAAAACGAAAAATTCCTGCGCATCCGGGGCAAATGCCTTGCCGATGGGCGCTTGCGTTTGCTGTGGGATCGCGTGCGCTATCTCGGGAAATGGAGCTTTCGCCGTTGCCCGGCTTGCTCGGCGGTACTGCGCCTGCCGGTCAAGCGCGGCAAGCGCACCGTCACCTGCTCCCGCTGTCACACGCAGTTCCGAACATTTATACTATAAAACCTTGCCCGGACGCCGCAAAGCGCCCGGGCATTTTTGATCGGAAATATTATTCCTCTACCATATATGGTGCGGTTTCCGACAGCAGGCGAGTGCCGAGGGTAACGGTCATCCGCAATCCCTCCGGGACATATTCCTCGCTTTCCACCTGCCCGTCGCGGCGGCATTGCTCCGCCAGCGCCCCCTTGGAGAACGGTAACAACAGCGTCACCCGCCGCCGGTCGGGCGGCAATGCTTGCGTCAGCGCGTCCAGCAGAGCGGGTACCCCCTCGCCGGTCACGGCGCTGATGCACAGCCGGTCGGCGTGATACGCCTGCCCGGTCAGATCCCACTTATTCATCACCGGTAGAATGGGTCGCTCGCCGCATCCCAGCTCCCGGAGCAGGTCGTTCGTCACCTGCATTTGCTCCGCCGCGTGCTCATCCGCCGCATCGCAGATATTGAGGATGACATCCGCCTCCACCGCTTCCTCCAGCGTCGAGCGAAAAGCCTGCACAAGCTGGTGCGGCAGGCGCCGCACAAATCCGACCGTATCCACCAGCATCACCTCGCGTCCGTCCGGCAGGCGCAGGGCGCGCGCCGTCGGGTCGAGGGTGGCGAACAGCTTATCCTCCGCCAGCACCCCCGCGTCGGTCAGATGATTGAGCAGGGTGGATTTGCCGGCGTTGGTGTAGCCGACCAGCGCGACGGTCTGTATGCCGTCCTTGCGCCGCCGCTCCCGGCGTAGGGTGCGCTGGGCGTCCACCTTGTCCAGTTGCTCCTGCAAGGCGGCGATGCGCCGACGGATATGCCGCCGGTCGCTTTCGAGCTTGCTTTCGCCGGGGCCGCGGGTGCCGATACCGCCGCCCAATCGGTCGAGCGCCGCGCCCTGACCCGCCAGACGCGGCAGGCGATAGCGGAGCTGTGCCAGCTCCACCTGTAGCCGCCCCTCGGCGGAGCGCGCCCGCCCGGCGAAGATGTCCAGTATCAGCGTCGTGCGGTCGATGACCCGGCAGGGGAAAAGGTCGGTCAAATTGCGTTGCTGGGTTGGAGAAAGCTCCCGATCGAAGATCACGAGGTCGATGTCCTCGGCGGAGCATTGGGTCGCCAGCTCCTCCGCCCTGCCGCTTCCGAGGCAGGTGGCGGTGTCGGGGCTTTCCTTTTTCTGCACCGCAACGGCGGCAACGATCGCCCCGGCGGTCGCGGTCAGCTCTTGGAGCTCATCGAGCGATACCGCCGCGTCAAACTCCCCCGTATCGACGCTGATGAGCATGGCGCGCTCGGGCTCCTGCTCGGTGTTTTCGTGCAGTTCCATCATTCACACGCTCCGTTTCGCAGATAGGTCAGCACCTCTCCGGGGGTCGCGGCGATTTGGGTCGCGCCGTGGGCGCGCAGAAACGCCGGCTCGCGGAAGCCCCAGCCCGCCGACAGACACCGCATCCCGGCATTGCGGGCGGTGGCTATATCCACATCCGAGTCCCCGACAAAGATCGCGTCCTCCGCCGCGACACCCAGCCGCGCAAGCGCGGTATTGAGCCCGGCGGGGTCGGGCTTGAGCGGACGGTCGCCGTCATCGCCGATCGCCACCGTCACCGTCGGGAAAAAGTGCCGGCACAGATCCTCCATCGACGCTTGCATTTTGTTGGATAAGATCGCGGTTTTCAGCCCTGCGTCCGCGACCGCCGTCAGCAGCTCCGCGATGCCGGGGTAGGGCGCGGTTTTGACCAGGCTGTGCGCCTTGTAGTATTGTCGGAAATCCGCATACACCGTCTCAAAGGTGCCCTCGTCGGTGCCCTCCGGTACGGCGCGGAGCATCAGTAGGCGCACCCCGTTGCCGACAAAGCGGCAAACCTCATCCCGGGTGTGGGTCGGCATCCCGTGCGCCGCCAGCGCGTAGTTGACGGCGGCGGTAAGGTCGTCCAGCGTATCCAGCAGAGTTCCGTCCAAATCAAAAATCACCGCACGGCATATCATCGTTCCATCTCTCCCTTTGGTAACAGTTTAGCACAGTTCGTCGTTATCTGCAACTTGCTTTTTTTGCCCGGCGGGAGTATAATGAGAAAAAATGCAAAGGCGGTCGGAAAATGGAACCCTTATTTTTGCAACCGGCACTCAAGGATTTTATATGGGGCGGCAAGCGTTTGCCGTCAGAATACGGCTACCCCGCCGAAACCGAGCGGGTGGCGGAGGCGTGGGTGCTTTCCTGCCATCCGCAGGGGTGCGCGACGGTGAAAAACGGCGATTTTGCGGGCAAAACGCTCCCGGAGGCGCTGGCGGCACTCGGTGAGGCGGCGCTCGGCAAAAACGCCGCGGCGTTCGACCGCTTTCCGTTGCTCATCAAGTTTATTGATGCCTGCGACCGCCTGTCGGTGCAGGTGCATCCCGATGACGACTACGCCCTGCGGGTCGAGGGGGAATACGGCAAAACCGAAATGTGGCTGGTGCTGGACTGCGAGCCGGGCGCGAAGCTGTTGTACGGCGTGCGCGAGCCGCTTGACCGCGCCGCTTTTCGGCGGCATATCGAGCAAAACACCCTCGACGAGGTGGCGCGGTATGTCCCGGTGCACAAGGGGGATGTGTTTTTCATCCCGTCCGGCACCCTGCACGCCATCGGCGCGGGGATACTGCTTGCCGAGGTACAGCAGAACTCCGCCACCACCTATCGCGTGTCGGATTACGGGCGGTTGGGCGCGGACGGCAAGCCCCGCCCCCTGCATATCGAAAAGGCGCTGGATGTGACTGACCTTACGCCGACGCCGCTGTCGGTCGGCGGCATCGAAACGCGCACCGAGGCGTGCGGACGCACGACGGTGCTGGCGCGGTGCCGGTATTTCACCGCCGAACGGTGGGAAACCGACGGCGATCGCCCGCTCGGACGGGAGGACAGCTTCCTGTCGCTGTTGGTTTTGGACGGCGACGGCGAGCTGACCGACGGCGCATCCGTGTGGCAGGTCAAAAAGGGCGACAGCGTGTTTGTGCCCGCCGGTTGCCGTCTGACCTTACGCGGCAAAAACGATGTGCTGTGCAGTTATCTGGAGAGTGTCGGGGAGTAATAACACCTTGCGCGGGCAATCGCGGATCGCTCCTGCGGATACCGCATTTCGGCAGAAGCCCCCATTCCTTGTCATCTGCCCGCCGAAACGCAAAAAATGTGGCGGCGGGTGTTGACAGCGGGGCGGCGGTGTGGTATAATATCCCCACAATTATAAACTGTTGATCTTTAAGTCGATACAGAGATGTCGGTAAGATTGAGAACGTAAAGGATTGGCGGAAACGAAGCCGTTCCGCACGCCTTTTTGTGCGATTATGCCTTGCCGATACGGCAGGGCTTATTTTTTGAAAACAGGAGGGTTGCACGATGGATTTCCGGAATATTACCCCGGTTGCGGCGGAATATCTGTCGGCGCTTTCCCAAACCGATGCGGCGCTGTCGTCCCTTGCGGACGAGCCGACCGCCTATACCGTTTTTCCCGGCTTTTGCGATGTGCACGTGCATTTTCGCGAGCCGGGTTTTTGTTATAAAGAAACCATCCGCACCGGCACCGCCGCCGCCGCGCACGGCGGCTATACCGCCGTCTGCGCGATGCCTAATCTCGACCCCGTGCCGGACAGTGCCGCGCATCTGCGCGCCGTGCGGGACTGCATCGACCGCGATGCGTCGATACGGGTGTACCCTTACGGCGCGATCACGGTCGCCCAGCGGGGGGAGACGCTTGCCGCGCTCGAGGAAATGGCGGACGGCGTCATCGCCTTTTCCGATGACGGGCACGGCGTGCAAAGCGAAGGGCTGATGCGCGAAGCGATGACCCGCTGTCGCGCACTCGGCAAGCTGCTTGTGGCGCATTGCGAGGACAATTCCCTCCTGCGTGGCGGATACATCCACGACGGCGCGTATGCCGCTGCCCACGGACACCGCGGGATCTGCAGTGAAAGCGAGTGGCGTCCCATCGAGCGTGACCTGCGACTTGCCGCCGAAACGGGGTGCGCCTATCACGTTTGCCATATCTCCTGCCGGGAGAGCGTCGCGCTCATTCGCGCGGCGAAAAAGAACGGCGTCGATGTCACCTGCGAGACCGCGCCGCACTACCTATTGATGGATGAAACCGATCTGCAGGAGGACGGGCGGTTCAAGATGAACCCGCCGCTCCGTTCCCCCGCCGACCGCGAAGCCCTGCTTGAGGGGCTGGCGGACGGCACGGTGGATATGATCGCTACCGACCACGCGCCCCACAGCGCCGCCGAAAAAGCCAAGGGGCTGGCGGGCAGTGCATTCGGCATCGTCGGACTGGAGACGGCGTTCCCGCTTTTGTACACCCGATTGGTAAAATCCGGCGTGCTGTCGCTCGACCGGCTGGCCGACCTGCTCGCGGTCGCTCCGCGACGACGGTTCGGCATCCCGTTCGGCAACGACTACACCGTGTGGGATCTTTCCGCCGAAACGGTCATCGACCCCGCCTTGTTCTTGTCGATGGGGCGGGCGACCCCCTTTGCCGGGGCGACCGTCAGCGGCGTTTGCCGGCTGACCGTCTGCGACGGAAAACCCGTGTTTATTCAAGAAAGGATATGATATACTATGGCAAAACGAACCGACATCAAAAAGGTGCTCATCATTGGCTCCGGCCCGATCGTCATCGGGCAGGCGGCGGAGTTTGATTATGCCGGAACGCAGGCGTGTCTGGCGCTCAAGGAGGAGGGGTACGAGGTCATCCTCTGCAACTCCAACCCGGCGACCATTATGACCGATACCGCCATCGCGGACAAGGTGTATATGGAGCCGCTTACCCTTGAATACATTGCGAAAATCCTCCGTTACGAGCGCCCGGATGCGATCGTTCCGGGTATCGGCGGTCAGACCGGCCTTAACCTTGCGATGCAGCTCGAAAAGAAAGGCATTCTCAAAGAGTGCGGTGTCGAGCTGCTCGGCACGTCCAGCGAGAGTATCGAGCGCGCGGAAGACCGCGAGCTGTTCAAAGAGATGTGCGAATCCATCGGCGAGCCGGTCATTCCGTCGGAAATCACCTACGATTTGGAGGAGGCCAAAGCCGCGGCCGAGCGCATCGGCTATCCGGTCGTGCTTCGTCCGGCGTTTACGCTCGGCGGTACGGGCGGCGGCTTTGCCGACATAACGGTAATGCCACGGCTCGTAAATGATGCCGGTTATATCGGTGGTGCCGTTGGGATAGCGCAGGATAAAGCCGTAATTGGCGCAGTTTTCCATCAGCCATTTCTGCGTTCCCGTGCGTTCCTGCCCCTCGTCAAGATTTGTATAGAAATAATCAATAATATCCACGGCCAGACCGAGCTGATGCTCGGACGAGCCCGGCTTCATGACAATGCCCTCCGCCTCCTTTGCCGCCTCCTGATATATGGGGTCGGTATAGTCAACGGTCTTGCCGCCCGCCTTCTCATAGGCTATCTGGCTTGCCTTCTGGTTGAAAAGCTGACTCTGGAAGGAATAGGTACGGTAAGCGCCCGCGATGTAGGGCTTGAAGCCCGCGTCGATCATGGCGAGGATCATCGCGTTCAGCTCGTCGATATGGTCAACGCGAAACTGCATCCATGTAGTCGTCGCTATCGTGTCTACCTCCGGCACGGAAACTGACGAAAGCAGATTGTCGTTATTGATAACCGAATAAATGTCCATCGTAATATCGATGTCCGGCCAGATGTTTTCCGTCGGCTCGGGCGTCGGCGTCGGAGGCGGAGCGGCAAAGCTGGAGCTGTCGGAGCTGATATATGCCCCGTCCGCGCCGCCGAAGATCACATTGGTCTGTTTGTTCAGACGCGACGCGACGATGGTATACAAAATCAGGCTGAGAACCGCCATACTAAGGATCCATAGTGTCTTTTTATGCATTTTCATCACCTGTGTGCAGTATAATATGTGCTATACTACCACATTCCCACACAAAATGCAAGAGGTGACGAAAAGCGGCACAAACGGTTCGGGATCACCTGAAAATCTCGATCAGGGACTTGACTTTTGC
>CALDHV010000048.1 GCA_937902305.1 uncultured Clostridia bacterium | reverse complement strand
TCATTTTTTGTTTAGACAAAGAAGAAACAGGCGGCAATCCTGTCGGATTACCGCCCGTTTTGATGCCGTATAAACGGAAAAGGATGTTGCAAAACCTACAAAATCCCTATCTTGCCCCGCCCCTCGGTGGATGGCAGACTGTGCAAAAAAGCATTATTTCAAAAAACCGCTGACGATTTGTTCCTCGGCTTCCGCCTCGGTCAGCCCGAGGGTCATCAGCTTGACGAGCTGTTCGCCCGCAATCTTTCCGATCGCCGCCTCGTGGATGAGCGCGGCGTCCAGATGGGCGGCGGTCAGCTCCGGGATGGCGCTGACCTGCGCCTCATCCATCAGAATAGCATCACATTCGGTATGCCCGTTACAGCGGTTGTTGCCGTTGATGCGGGAGCGGAAAAGCTGGCGGGATTGATCCTTGGCGACCGAGCGAGATACGACATTTGCGTGACTGTCCGCGCCGTTCATATCCACCGTAAAGTTCGTTTCGGCGGTCTGATTTCCGTGGGTCATGATTTTTTCCTTGACGATGAGGGTCGCGCCGTTCCCGAGTGTGCCGCGCGTTTCCCGCAGGGTGGAGGAGATGCCCTTGATCTGGGTCGTTTCCATCTCCATATACGCGCCCTCGCCGAGCTCGACGACGGTGGTGGGGTTCATCACATTTTCGCCTTTGCCGTCCCCCTCGCCGTAGTGCCGTTCGATGTACTTGAGGCGGGCATTTTTGCCAAGGTGGAAGGAGTGGATACCCTCGTGGCGGGCTTCCTCGTCGCCGCCGTTGTGGATGCCGCACCCGGCGACAATGGTCACATCGGCATCCTCACCGATGAAGAAATCGTTATATACAAGATCCTTAAGCCCCGTCTGACTGATCAGCACGGGAATGTGGACGCTCTCGTTTTTTGTGCCCGGCTTGATGATGATGTCGATGCCGGGCTTGTCGGTCTTGGTCACGATGTCGATATTTTCGGTGGTATTGCGCCCGGCAAGAGCACCATTGGCGCGGATATTGTACGCCCCCTGCGGTACCTCGTGCAGACCGGCGATCTCCGACAGCAGATTTTTCTCGATCTTATCCATAGCCATCATCCTTTCGCGGTCACGGGCAATTTGTCGGTCAGTGCCGGGCAGGCGGACGCGCCGCCGAGCAGCTCCGGCAGAATGGAGCGGCGGTCGCCGTCCGCGGTGATCGCGCCGTCGGCGATGACGATGACCCGGTCGGCGATATTGAGAATGCGCTCCTGATGGGAAATAATGAGAATGGAGCCGCCGAGCGTTTGGTGCATCTTTTCGAATACGTCGATGAGGTTGTTGAAGCTCCACAGGTCGATGCCTGCCTCCGGCTCGTCGAAGATGGACAGCTTGGTCCCGCGGGCAATGATCATAGCAATTTCAATGCGCTTGAGCTCACCGCCTGACAGGCTGGCGTTGACCTCACGGTTGATGTACTCCCGTGCGCAAAGTCCGACCTCGGACAGATAGGCACACGCCTGTCCGACCGACAGCTTTTTTTCTGCGGCGAGGGTGATGAGATCCATCACCGTCAGTCCCTTGAAGCGCACCGGCTGTTGAAACGCGAAGCTGATACCCAGCCGCGCCCGCTCGGTGATGGAGCGGGCGGTGATGTCCTCACCGTCCAGCAGAATGCGCCCTTCGGTGGGGGTGAGGATACCGGCGATCATTTTCGCCAGCGTAGATTTGCCGCCGCCGTTGGGGCCGGTCAACGCGACGAAACGTTCGTCGATCGCCAGGTCAATGTGCTTGAGGATGTCCTTGCGCACGCCGTCGGTTTCGACGGTATAGGAAACATTTTTCAGTTCGAGCATAGAAACGGTCGATCTCCTTTTATCAGTCGGGCTTATTCTATCGGCTCATTCCCGAGGGCGATGGTGTAGGCGATGGATGACAGCGGGTCATCCCTGATCTCCACGAACTCGGGCGAGATGAAGAAATGATAATCGTTGGTGTCGTTGGCGGGAACGGTGTAGTTAGGACTGATGTCCTCGGTGTAACCGCTGGCGATACACTCTCCCTTGTCATTGTTGATGACGACATCGAGCGAGGACATATGCTGATCGACATCGGTGCCGTTGCCGATGATCAAATGGACGCACAAATACCCGCCGCGAGTGTAGTACACCTTATTGATGGCGGCGGAAAGCCCGTCATCCTTCATTTCCGGCTCTGCGGAGCTTAAAATGAAATAGTCGCGGTCGGGATCTTGATCGTATTTTTCCGCCTCGGCGGTTTTGTGGGTCTGCCAGATGAACACACCCACCAGTCCGACGATCAGCACGGCAAGAATGACGCCGAAAACGATCAGATCGGTGCGGTGCTCCTTGACTACGGTGGCATAGTTGGCGCGCACCTGGCGGTTTTTCTCACGCTCCGCCTCCCGTTTGGCTTTCTTTTCCGCTTTTTGCTGTTCCTTGATCTCCTCGCGCGAGACCGAACGCCCGAAAAGATCAGGATCTATCTTATTCTCCTGCAAACCGGAGATTTTATCCTCGTACTGCTTTTTTGCCACGGGATCACATCCTTATCCAGTATAATCCTCTTTATTTTATACGATTTTTCCCCGAATGTAAAGAGGAAAAAGCAAAAAAGGGGCGGATAACGGGAAACGGGCTGTCGCGCCGTGACGCGACAGCCCGTCGGATCAGAACATATCGGTGATGTTTTCGAGCAGATCGCCGATGGATTGCAACGCCTTGTTGGCATTGCGCTTGAAGCCTTTCTTGGTCTTTTTGACGTAGCAGGTGCCGACGACGCCGGCGGAACAGCCGACGATGACACCCAGACCCATGCCTTTCATAAAATTGCAGAATGATTTGCGCATACGGTCAACCTCCCTTCGCGGATATTGTAACCGGGATATGGCAAATTATTTGATTTTTTCCGCTTTTTTCAAAAAAAACGAAAAATCGCTTGCAAACGTGGGCGAAAAGATGTACAATATAATCCGCTCGATCGAGCGACCCGATATTTCCGCCCGTGGCGAAGCTGGATATCGCAGTGGATTCCGATTCCAAAGGCCGGGGGTTCGAATCCCTCCGGGCGGGCCAAAAAGAAACGACAATTTTCGTCAGAAGATTGTCGTTTCTTTTTGTACTCTTCTCTTTTCTCTTTTCGTTCTTCTCTCTTCTCTGAAAGAAAATTGTCGTTTCCAGATAAGAGATAAAAGAGAAGAGTGAAAAGAAAAGGTAGCTTTGCTTCGCAAAGCATTGTATTAAAGAACAGATTATGATATAATACATCGAGAGGTGAGTTTATGAATAGTCCATTGCTTGATAAATCTCTTGATTTTGCAACACAAATCGTTTTATTTTATGAGCAGTTTTCCAAATCAAAAAAAGACACCACAATCGCAAAGCAATTATTGCGTTCAGCAACCAGTATCGGTGCAAATATAAACGAAGCAGTTTACGGAAACAGTAAAGCCGATTTTATATCTAAACTCCATATTTCTCTCAAAGAAACGGGAGAAAGTATTTATTGGCTTACATTGTTGAAACGAACACATTTGATTGAATACGACTTTGATAAACTGCTTTCCCTTGCAGAAGAAATTAAACGAATGTTGATTGCATCGCTTAACACCGCAAAGGAAAACTCACAGTAAAAGCAGATATTATCACACATTCTTTTTTCCCGCGGGTTCCACTCCATCCACCGTTTTCCCGAAATATCTTTTCCGTAATCCATTTACATAAATCGTCAAGTTCCGACAGAAGCTCGTCGATTTTATTTCTAATTTTCTCCTTTCCGCCAAAAATGAAAATATCCAAATCACAGCACAAAAGTGTTGACTTTTTCGATCAAGCGGCATATACTGGGAAAGATCAAAAAATAGGAGGGATTATTATGAATGACTTTTGGCAAATGCTCACGACGACTCTCGGCTCTGCTGCCGTCATCGCCGCAGTCGCAATGGTGTTTTTTTCATCCCGCAAGCGCAGTGAACTGCACAAAAACAACAAAACGCTCCACAGCATCCTTATGGCGTTGCTGTTCGGCGCGCTGTCGATCTACGCCTCCTTCTCTGCCATTGAGGTAGGCGATGCGCTTTGCAACTGCCGCAATCTGGCACCGCTGTACGCCGGTATGGTCGGCGGCCCGATCGCCGGCATCGGCTCGGCACTGATCGGCGGTCTGTTCCGTTTCTTCGTATACGGCGGCGACAGCGCGATGCCGTGTATGCTCGCCTGCTTCCTCGCCGGTATTATCGGCTCGGTGTTCCATCTGCTGATCCAGCGTGCCGACCGCTACACCCTGCCGACCGGGCTGTGCGCGTCGATCGTGACCGAGGGATGCCATATGCTTCTGCTCTGCGCGTTTGGTCAGGGGGAGCTTGCCGCGAAGATCGCTCTGCCGATCATCATCGCCAATGTTTGCGGTATGGCGTTCTGCCTGCATATCTATCAATGCTTCAAGCGACCGGAAAACTGATCTGACCATTCGAAATGATTGATTGACACGACGGGCGCGATTGCCTCACACCGGTGAGACGATCGCGCCTCTTTTTATTGTACAAAAAGGGTTGCTTTATGTGGTAAATAATGCTATGATTACCAAAAAGGAGGCGCGGTGAAATGAAGCAAACCATCATCATACTGACCGCCGCCGAGGTCGCGATCCTGCTGACGGCACTGACATACGGCATTTCCGCTTTTTTCATCCGGAAAGCGCCGTCCTATTTCAAGTTCCTGGTCTGCGCGGTCGGTTGCTACACCCTATCCGAGTTCGTGTGGCTGGCGTACTATTTTTGCTATGAGGAGCGCCCGGATATTCTCGGCGTATTTTCGCTCGGCTATTTCGGGTGTTATCTGTTCATACTGGCAGCAGGTTGCGGCGTTTGGAACGCCATCGTGGACGACGGCAAAAAAGCCTACCGCAAATACCGCATCATCGCCTTGTCTGCACCGGTGGTCTTTTCCGTCGCCGCCATTCTCTGCTACCGTATCACGACGGGTCTGACCCGTATACAAATCATCGCTTACCTTTTGATGGTCGTGCCGAAGATCATTTCCTCCTACTATAATCTCAAGCACCTCATCCTGCCGGAAAACGGTATCGGGCTGTTGAAGGGCACCCGCGTGTGCAACCTGATGGCGCTCGCGCTGTATGCCGGTGACGGTGTGTGCACCTATTACACCATCGTCGAAAGCGCTACCGGTGTATTCGTCACGATGTTCTTTATGCCGCTGTGCCTGCTGACGATGATGATTGCCGGAAAGAGGGGGTATCGCAAATGGATCCGATAATGTTCAAAATCTTCGTTTGCCTTGCCTTCCCTATTTCCCTGATGATGCTGGCAATACGGGGCAAGGTGCGCACGCAAATGCTGTTTTTGCTGTTCGGGCTGACCGCGGGTCTGCTGGCGGGGATCATCAATACCACCATTCTGACCGCAACCGGGGTCTCCCGCTTTTACCTCACCGTCAACTACTCCCCCGTCATCGAGGAAATGCTCAAGGCCCTGCCCCTGCTGGTGTTCGCATTCGGCAAAAAGCCCGAAAAGCAAAGCCTCCTGGAGGCGGCGATCTCGTGCGGTATCGGCTTTGCGATATTTGAAAACACCTGCCTGTTCGGTCAGCGCGGTGAAGAAATCACGATGTTTGTCGCCGTGATGCGGGGCATCGGCTCGGGTATGATGCACAGTATTTGCACCGTGCTGGTGGCATACGGCATCTCGCTATTCGTGAAACACAAAAAATGGTTTTTCCCCGGCACTGTCGCCATCCTCATTCTGGCGACCAACTATCATTCCTTGTATAACATTCTTATTCAGTCAAAATATCTGTATCTCGGTGTGGTGCTGACCACGGTCGGGTATGCCGCCACGCTGACGGTGATGTACCTCAAAAAGCGGCATAGACAAGCGGTACAGTAAAAGGAGGAGTAAACAACGAGCAATTATCTCTTGGAAATGCAGGATATTGTCAAGACCTTCGGCGGCTCTCCGGCGCTGAAAGGGATGCATTTTGCACTCAAACGGGGAGAAGTCCACGCGCTGATGGGAGAAAACGGTGCGGGAAAATCCACGTTTATCAAAATCATCACCGGCGTATACCGTCCGGACAGCGGTACGATGCTGTATGACGGCAAGCCGCTTGCACCGAAAAGCACCGTCGAATCACAGAAGCTCGGCATTGCCGCCATTTATCAGCACGTCACCTCATTCCCCGATCTTTCGGTTACGGAAAATATCTTTATGGGGCAGGAGCTGAAAACCAAATGGGGCACCTACGACTGGTCAAAAATGCACCGGCTCGCCAAGGAACAGTTGGCACCGTTTTCCCCGGATATTGATGTCAAAAAGCCGATGTCCTCTCTCTCGGTCGCCCAACAGCAGATGGTGGAGATCGCCAAGGCGCTGTCCCGCCATGCCCGGCTCCTCATCCTCGATGAACCGACCGCCTCGCTGACGGCGTTTGAATGTGAGCGGCTGTATGAGATCGTAGAGAAACTGCGGGACGACGGCATTTCGATGATCTTCATTACCCACCGCTTTGAGGATATGTACCGGCTCGCCTCCCGGGTCACGGTACTGCGGGACGGGCAGTATATCGGCACATGGGATATTGATGCCATTTCGCACGATGAGCTGATACATAATATGGTCGGGCGCAAGCTCGAAAATCTCTATCCGCCCCGCCGCGGCGAAATCGGGCAAGAGATCTTTCGCGTGGAGGGACTGTGCAAGCAGGGGTATTTCCGGGACATCTCATTCAGCGTGCGGCAGGGAGAGATCGTAGTGCTGACCGGGCTGGTCGGCGCCGGGCGCACCGAGGTGTGCCGCACGATATACGGCAATTTGTGTCCCGACAGCGGCAAGGTTCTGCTGGAGGGGAAGGAATTGAACATCCGCTCCACAGCAGAGGCGCTGGAGGCGGGTATCGGGCTTTTGCCGGAGGATCGGCTATCGCAGGGCTTGCTCGGACAAATGTCGATCACCCGCAATGTGTCCGCCGCCACGCTGGGCAAGCTTCTGCGGCACGGATTTCTGTCCGAAAAGGCAGAAACGGACACTGCCGTGGAGCTGTGTACCAAGCTCCGCCTCAAGGCGAGGAATGTCGCCGCTCTCCCCTCCTCTCTGTCCGGCGGCAATCAGCAGAAGGTGGTGCTCGCCAAACTGCTCAACTGCGATCTCAAGGTGCTGATCCTCGACGAGCCGACCAAGGGCATTGATGTCGGCGCGAAAAACTCGGTATACGAGATCATCCGCGAGCTGGCTGAAAGCGGGCACGCGATCCTGATGGTATCCTCCGAAATGCCGGAGGTGCTGGGTATGGCAGACCGCATCCTGGTAATGCGCACCGGCAGGCTTGTCGCGGAAATGGACGCCGCCGAGGCAACGCAGGAGAAAATACTGGCGGCATCCCTGATGCACAAGGATACGGAGGTGACTGCACCGTGAAAAATAACGACAAGACCGGTCGGTCGCTGATCCGCGCCATACGCGGCTATCGCCCGTTCGGGCTGATCGTCGCGCTGGTGCTGTTGCTGATCGTCGCGGCGGTGCTGACCCCCGGCTTTTTCACCTTTTCTTCTCTATCCTCCATGCTGACCAATAATGCCACCTACGCGGTTTTGGCGGTCGGCATCCTGTTTGTTCTGCTAACCGGCGGCATTGATATTTCTGTCGGCTCCGTCCTCGCCGTCAGCGGCGTGACCGTAACGCGGCTGATGGTAGCGGCACCCGATGTGCCCGCCATCGTATGGGTGGCGGTCGGCATCGTCGTCGGCGGGCTGTGCGGCGCGGTCAACGGCTTGCTGATCGGCAAGCTACACATTGCTCCGCTCATCGTCACCCTCGGCACGATGTATGCATTCCGGGGTCTTTCCTATGTCATCAGCGGCGGTAAATGGATCTTCACCAATCAATTCACCGCCGGCTTCCTCGCCATTGCCCAGCGTAACATTCTCGGGCTGAACAGCATTATCTGGTGGGCGCTCGCCCTGCTGATCCTGACCGGCGTGTTCCTCGGCTATACCCGACCGGGCAGACGGCTATATGCCATCGGCACCTCCGAGGAGTCCGCCGTCATCGCGGGCATTCGCACCGGCAATGTCAGCGTGATGGCGTATATCCTTTGCGGTCTGTGCGCGGGATTGGCGGGCGTGCTGTACGCCTCCAATTACACCCTGGTCAGCGCCGACATCGGCAACGGATATGAGATGACCGCTATTGCGATCTGCGTATTGGGGGGCGTCAGCATCACCGGCGGACGCGGGCGCGTGGACGGCGTCGGCATCGCCATACTGCTGATGAGTGTCATCACCTATCTGCTGAGCCTGCTCCCCGGCTTCAACGTCTGGAAAGAATCCCTGCAAGGCGGCATCATCCTCGTCGCCCTGCTCATCAATCTGTTCAATAACCGGCTTGCCGACAAACGTGCTCTTGAGGAAAGGGGGAAAAGGATATGACCTCTCCCGAAAATGAGATCCGCGATCTGCGTGTCAAGCGCGAGTTCCGTCCCAAGCGGTTTTTCCTGCGGCAGGAAATGCTTTTGGTCTATCTCTTCC
>CALDHV010000047.1 GCA_937902305.1 uncultured Clostridia bacterium | reverse complement strand
AGCTCCGGTACGTTCGCTCCGTACAAGAGTTCTCTGCCGATGATTTCCAGCCCGTCGCTCAGCTCTACCCGCGTTATGCTGTCTCTGAACTTAAACCACGGATAATTATCTCCCGTGACGGCGTTCGGTCTTCCCGTTCCCCAAAGTGAAAGGGTGCCATCGGCGGTCAGGGAATAATACGAACCGGGACCGTAGGTACCTTTCGAAAGAATTTCCTCCGCGCTTGCCGCGACGGACAGCGTTGTAAGAAGCAGACACGCCGCAAGCAAAAATGCAATAATTCTTTTCATAGCTTTTCTCCGTAAATTTATTTTAATTTGCTGATTTGATTATAACATCACTCCCCGCCGAACACAAGTGGGAAGTTGAGGGAGAAGAAAAACCACACCGCATTGCCGAATGTTCTTAAGGACGCGCGGCGTTCATAAAGCAATTTATTATAGTTTTCTTTTTGCTTTTTGCGTATTGAAAAGCCAATGCTGTTCCGCTTTTGGGTTGGTAGTCAAACAAATCTCTACGGCTGGTTTTTCTGCGACTCGGCTGATAGTTTTCATCATAGTAAAAGATACAAACATCGCTTTCACGAATCATCGCTTGATTGCGTTCGACATAGCTTGCCCGTCCTGCACTGCCCACACCTTTAGGGCAGATACTTTCCTCGTATCCGACAATCAAAAACTGTATCGTGTAATCGTTTGTATCCTCGTAATCTTTGCGGAAGTTTATCCGCTTGATTGCGGGGTATTTTTCTTTTAATTTCGTCACCAATTCATAGCACAAATCGTCAAACGCCGAATGGTCTCCGAAGATAAAGTTGACCGTGCCGTTGTTGATCAGTTCTTGCAAAATGCCCTGTAATCGTTCCCGTAACTCCGGCATATCCTCAATTTTTCTGTGTCCGATAAAGCAAACCGAATGTTCCATATTTCAACCTCTTTTGTTTGCAAATGCATAAATATATTTTACTTTTGCAAACTATATAAGTCAATAGCAAACACCAGGATTGCGGACTTATATATCTTCACAAATTATAATATTTATGAAGAAGGAGAGGTGTAGGCATTGAACGAAAATAAATTTAATTACCGTGATAAAATCAACCAACTCGGTATTACCATTGCATCGCTTCGAAAAATGCGTGATATGACACAAGAACAATTATCTGAAAAAGCAGGGATAAGCCGAACCTTTTTGAGTTCAATCGAAGCTCCCGGAACATCCCGTTCTTTTTCACTCGAAGTTTTATATGCTATCGCCGATGCATTAGAAGTTAAGCCGGGCGATATTTTGAATTTTGCCGACTATCCGGAGAAAATCTTGAATAAGAAATAAACAATGCCGTCCGAATGGGCGGCATTTTGCTGTATACAAATAAAAGCCATTCTTACCCATAAAGAGTAGGAATGGCTTTAAAGTTAATTGGAAACTATGCCCTTGCCACTAACTTTTTGCCTTTTCTCCGCTTATTTGCATAAATTGGCTTAAAGTTGGCGTATGGCGTAAGTTTTTCGGATTTTGAAAATCCCGAAACCCGCATAAATACTGGGCTTTCGGCTATCTCAATTACTCAATCGGTTTCATTGTCGGGAAGAGCAACACATCGCGGATGGAGGGGGAGTCGGTGAGGAGCATCACCAGGCGGTCGATGCCGAATCCCAGTCCGCCCGTCGGCGGCATACCGTACTCCAGCGCCGTCACATAGTCGTAGTCCACCTCGGCGCGGGTGTTCGGATCCTCGGCGCGCTTGGCGGCGACCTGCCGCTCAAACCGCCCCTTCTGATCCAGCGGGTCATTCAGCTCGCTGAACGCGTTGCCGTACTCGGTGCAGTTGATGAAATACTCAAACCGCTCGGTGAAACGCGGGTCGTCCGGCTTGCGCTTGGCAAGCGGGCTGTTCTCCACCGGGTAATCGTAAATAAAGGTCGGCTGGACAAGCTTATCCTCGACGAACGCATCAAACATCTCCGCCAGCACGGTGCCCTTGGTGGCGTCGGCGGGCACCTCGACGTGGTGCGCCTTGGCGCAGGCGCGGGCATCCTCATCCGTCGCCCAGTCGTGATAGTCACAGCCGGAATATTTCTTCACCGCCTCGACCATCGTCAGGCGCTCCCAATGACCCATATCAATCTCAATGCCCTGGTAGGTGATCTTGGTACTGCCGCAGATCTTCTCCGCCAGCATACGGTACAGCTCCTCCACCAAGTCCATAATCCCGTAATAATCGGTGAACGCCTGGTACAGCTCGATGGTGGTGAACTCCGGGTTGTGCTTGGTGTCCATACCCTCATTGCGGAAGATCCGCCCAACCTCATACACCCGATGCAACCCGCCGACGATCAGCCGCTTGAGGTACAGCTCGGTTTCGATCCTCAAATACATATCCATATCCAGCGTATTATGGTGCGTCACGAACGGGCGCGCCGCCGCGCCGATCTCCAACGGCACGAGGATCGGGGTGTCCACCTCCAAAAAGCCCTTGCTGTCCAGATAGGCGCGTATCTCCTTGAGAATGCGGGAGCGCTTGAGGAAGGTGTCCTTGACCTCCGGATTGACGATGAGGTCGAGATACCGCTGGCGATACCGCGTGTCGGTATCCTTTAATCCGTGGTATTTCTCCGGCAGGGGCAACAGCGATTTACTCAACAGGCAAATCGCGGTCGCGTGGATGGAGATCTCGCCGCTTTTGGTGCGGAAGACCCAGCCCTCCAGCCCGATAATGTCTCCAATATCCCACTTTTTGAAGCCGGCATATACCTCCTCGCCGACGTCATTGCGGCTGACGTACACCTGCATACGCCCGGTGCTGTCGGTCAGGTCGAGAAAGCTCGCCTTGCCCATAATGCGGCGGCTCATCATACGCCCCGCGACCGAAACGCGGATCGGCTCCGGCAATTCGAGGGTCTGCCCCTCCTCCGGCGCGCCGTTCTGCGCGATATACGCCGCCTCTTTTCCCTCATACTCGCGGCGAATATCGGCGTTATACGCCGTCACATCGTATTTGGTGATCTGATAGGGGTCTTGCCCCGCCTCGCATAGCGCGGCAAGCTTGCCGCGGCGCACCTCGAACTGCTCGTTGATCTGCTGCTCGGTCAATTCCTCCGTTACGGCGACATCGCCGTTTTGCCGATTGTTCTCCATTCGCTGTTTCCTCCCGTACAATCAAAAACGGCGGACGGTACCGTTTGCGCCGCCCGCCGTTCGATCAATTTATCGAATGATCTCCAGCACCTTATAGTTGACGATGTTGCCGTTGGGCAGGATCGCCTCGCCGGATTCGCCGACGCGCTTGCCGAGGATCGCCTTGCCGACCGGCGACTCGTCCGAGATCTTGCCGTGGAACGGGTCTGCCTCGGTCGCGCCGGAAATGGTATAGGTGAACTCCTTGCCCTGATCGTTGGCGATGCGCACGGTCGCGCCGACATGGACATTCTCGCCGGTCAATTCGGATTCATCGAGGATGCGGACGTTTTTGAGCTGAGCCTCCAGCGTGGCGATGCGGCTTTCCAGCAACGCCTGGTCGTTCTTCGCCTCGTCATACTCGGCGTTCTCCGACAGGTCGCCGAAGCCACGCGCCACCTTGATCCGTTCCTCGACCTCACTGCGGCCGACGGTTTTGAGCTGTTCCAGCTCCTGCTGCATCTTTTGGAAGCCTTCGCTGGTCATCACGATTTCTTTCATCTATTCCACACACCTTTCGGGCACATTGTTTTTTACCCATCTATTATAAGCACACTTTTTCGCCTTGTCAAGCCCGGACGGCGATTTCCTACAGAAACAGCCGCAGAAGGGCGCACAGGCCGATGCCGCAGAAATTGCCGACCACCAATCCGAACACGCCGCAGATCACGCCGGGGAGGATGTATTCCTTTTTGCCGTACGCTTCGGCGACCGGCGCGATGAACGGCGGGCCGTAAATGCCGGCGACGGAGGTAATCAGCGCCGTCCCGCCGTCGATATGCAGGAGCATACAAAGAAGAAAATGCAGGATAACCGCACCCGCGGTCACGCCGATGTAATACAGCAGGGTCGGGATGAGCGTGGCGGTCAGCGACGACAGATTGAGGCTCATACTCAAGCCCAGCGAAAACACCAATATCAAATATTGCCCGACCCGGTAAGTCCCACGCACGCGGCGGATCGGCTTGACAAAGCTGAACGCGATCCCCAGCAGCGACGCGGTGATGATGATATAGAGACTGCCGTCGAGATTGCCGTTGATCAGCCATTCGATCAGCGCACCGGTACCGAAACAGGCGCCGGCAAGCAGGCACACCCCGATCAGGCGCCACACCCCCGCCTTATCCCGCGGGAGCGTATCGCGGTCGGGGTCATCCTGCGCGGGGTCGCCCGCATCCGATGTGACCGGCTCGCCGCGCCGATTTTTGTCCAATACGGTATGATATACCCGCTTGACCACGGTCAAAATCAAAAGAAAATATATCCCGCCGACGACCGATTCGGCGATCGTAGCCGAATTGATGTAGGTAAAATCCTTGAGCATCGCGCTTCCGACCGCGTACAGATTGGGGGTTCCGCCGATATAGACCCCCGTCGTCATACCCGCCAGCTCCGGGGCATACGGATAGCCGCTTTCGGCGATCAAAAACGCCCCCGCCGCCGTCGTCACCGCCACGATCGCAATGAACAACAGGAAGCTGACCACGGTGCTTTTCGCCAGTCGGCGGATGCTCGTCACATCAAATCCAAACAGCACCAATGGCATAGATATGGCGACCAGCAGGGAGGCAACGGTTTGGGCAAGTCCCTTGTCGTACGGGATCGGCAACAGTGAAAAAACAAATCCGAAAAAGTAGCAGATCGTGATAGCCCCAAGAGCGTTCAAACGGGGAAACCGTCGAATCAGGCGCAAAATCACCGCCGGCAACAGAAAAATCACTGCCAACTCCGCAATCGTCATAGCCACTTTCATACATTTACTCCGATCTTCTGCACCGCGCCCTCTTCGCAGTGCTGTAAAATAACCGCAAAAATTGCTCTCAAAACTTTCTTTTCTTCTTTAAAGCGGTAGCTCCGTCAGGTTTTGGCAAGCTTCATCACGATGCTTTTCGGCAGGAGCTTTGCCACCAGCCGATACAGCCGAAAATACCCGAGCGGCGTGTATACCGCCTTGCCCGCGATGGCGCGAGCGACCGCCTCATCCGCGACCTGTTCGGGATCGCAGTACGGCAGCTTTTCAAATGCCGCCGAATGTCCCGCGATGTTGGCAACGTCCAGGAACTCGGTGCGCATCGGGCCGGGGCATACCGCGAGAGAGTTGATCTTTCTCGGCTTCAGCTCCTCCCGCAGACCGCGCGAAAAATGATAAACATACGCTTTGGTGGAGGAATACACCGTCATCCGGGTATTCGGCGCAAACGCCGCGATGGACGCGACGTTGATGACGATGCCGCCCGCCGACATATACGGCAACACCGCCGTGGTGACGGCGGTCAGCCCCCGGCAGTTGAGATCGACCATCCGGATCTGCTTGTCCCAACGGCTGTCGGCGACATTGTTCAGCTCTCCGACACCGGCATTGTTGACCAATATCTGCACCGACGGCGTTTCCTGCTCCAGCTTATCCGCCAGATCGCGGTAGCTGTCGGTATCGGTCAGATCCAGCGGCAAACAGACCACCGGGATCGGCGAATCCTTGCCGAGTGCCTCCAGCCGGTCGGCGCGGCGCGCGATCAGCCAGATCTGCTCCAGCCCCGGAAACCGTTGCAGAATACTGCGAAAGAAGGCTTGTCCCAGTCCGGCGGACGCGCCGGTGATAATGGCGATATTCATAGTCGTCGTTCCTTTCCACATAATGATCCCGGTCAACCTTGGGCGGGTCTTTTGCCGCTTGCGGAATTATTCCACCATACGGAATGTGGCGGCGTTGTCCTCGGTGACATCGCTGTTCGGGGCGATGTACACCCGGAACTCTCCCGCGTCGGCGGCGTAGTGCATATCCATATTCCAGTATTTCAGCAGTTCTTCCTCCACGGTGAATGTGACCGTCGCCGTTTCCCCGGCGTGGATAAACACCTTTTGGAAACCGCGCAGCTCCTTTGCCGGACGCATAACGGTCGCTTTGACATCCTGAATATACATCTGCACCGTTTCGAGCGCGTCCACCGTGCCGGTATTGCTCACGGCGGCGGTGACGGTGAGCGTTTCGCCGCGCTTCACCGTGTCGGCGGACAGGGTCGGCTTGCCGTAGGCAAAGGTGGTATAGGACAGCCCGTACCCGAACGGATAGCGTGCCCCGGGCGCGCGGTCGATGCGTTCCTCGTGATGGCTTCTCTTGGAATGATTGGAGGTACACAGCCAGTTGTAATACAGCGGTATCTGCGACACACTTTTCGGGAAGCTCATCGTCAGCTTGCCGGAGGGACTGGCGTCCCCGACCAGCAGATCGACCACCGCCTCATACATCTTCGTGCCGAGATACCACACATCGAGGATGGCTTCGGCATCTTCAAGAACGGTCAGATCGAGCGGGCGACCGTTATAGAGCAGGACGGTGACGTGCGGGTTGACCGCGCGCACGCGGCGATACAACTCCTCCTGCACCGCCGGCAGACCGATATTGTCGCGGGAGCGGTTTTCCCCGAACATCGGCGACGCTTCGCCCAGCGTCAGAATGACGCGGTCGGCTTCGGCGGCAAGCCTTTCCGCCTCGGCGATGGTCGCCTCGCGCGTGGCATCGTCGCAGTAATCGCGCAAGACCGGCGGTGTGCCGTCGTGAATATCCTCGGCGCCGAGGACGGCACAGCCCGCTGCAAACCGCCAATCGGCATCGGGATACCGCCGCGTCAGCTCCTTGCGTAGGGTGACGGTATTCGCTTCGCGGTATTTGGTGTGTACCCAGCTACCCTTGACATCGAGCGAGTCGATGAACGGCCCGATGACGGCGATGCTCCCCCGGTGCGGGTCGAGCGGCAGGGCGTGATGCTCATTTTTGAGCAGGACACAGCTTTCGGTCGCCAACTGCTTTGCCACGGCAAGATGCTCGTCGCACAGCAGGAGCTTTTTCGCTTTTTCGGGGTCGAAATACCGATGCGGGTTTTCAAACAAGCCGAGCTTGTTTTTGAGTGACAGGATACGCCATACCGCCTCGTCGAGCAGTTTTTCATCCAACCGCCCCTGCCGCACCGAGTTCGGCAGGTTTTTCATATAGGTGTTTGATACCATTTCAATATCCGTACCCGCCTTGACCGCCATTTCCGCCGTATCCTGCAAGCTTTCGCCGACGTGGTTATGAATGTGCGCGTACAGCGGTGTGCACATATCCGAAATGACCACCCCGGTAAAGCCCCACTCATCCCGCAGGACATCCCGCAACAGCCACCGATTGAGGGTGGAGGGAATATGGTCGTTGGCATTAAAGGAGGTCATGATCATCGCCGCACCGGCATCCACGCCGCCCTTGTAGCTTTTAAGGTAGGTCTCACGCATCGTGCGCTCCGGCACCTCGGAGCTGTTGTAGTCGTAGCCGCCCTCGACCGCGCCATAGGCGGCAAAATGCTTGATGCAGGATGCCATAGAATATTCCGTATCCAGCCCGTCGCCCTGCAAGCCCTCGACGATCGCGCGGCAGATCTCGGCGGCGAGGAACGGGTCTTCGCCGGCGGACTCCACCACCCGCCCCCAACGGGGGTCGTGGGATATGTCGATCATCGGAAAAAAGGTCAGATCGGTGCCGCTGACGGTGGACTCGATCGCGGAAACGCGGTTTGCGCGGCGGATCAGGTCGAGATTGAACGAACAGCTTTGCGCCAGCGGGTCGGGAAAAATGGTGGCGTAGCCGTGGATTATGTCTGCCATAAACAGCATCGGAATGTGATGCGGATTTTCGCGGATATGCTCCTCCTGCGCGTTCCACAGGATGTCGGGGTCGAACAGATTGAGGGTCGAGCCGGAGGAATAGACCTCCTGCGGGGTATATTTTTCCCGCAGATCCTCCCCGGTCAGCACGCCGTTTTTGTCATATACGCGGTTCATCACCTGCCACATTTCGCCGAGCTTTTCCTCGACGGTCATGGAGGCAAGCAGCTCCCGCAGGGCTTGTTCTGTCATATTATCGTCTCCTTTTCCGATACGAACGGGAGCGCGTCACAGTAAACACAGCGACAGCCGTCCGGTGTGTCCTTGAAACGGTGGGTAAGCTCCTGCTCGCAGGCGGTGATACACCGCGGATTGCGGCATACCGCACCGGGCAACGCGTCGGGGGGCGCGGCGGGGCGGCGCGGATCGGCGGCATCGTGCAGCAGAAGCAGAATGAGCGCCATACGCATATACTTGCCGTTGACCACCTGCCGGAAATAGGCGGCACGGGGGTCATCATCGACCCGCACGCTGATCTCATTGACCCGCGGGAGCGGGTGAAGCACCCGGCAATCGGGCTTGGCGTGGCGCATTTTTTCCTCGGTGAGGATATAGCTGTCCTTGAGCCGCTCATAGTCGGCGGGGTCGTCGAAGCGCTCCTGCTGGATGCGGGTCATATACAGGATGTCCAGATCCCCGATGGTATCATCGAGGGAAACGGTCTCGGTATAGAAAAGCCCGTTGCGTTCGATCACGCCGGATTTGATGTAATCCGGCAGGCGAAGCTCCGGCGGGGAGATCAGCACAAAGCGCACCCCCGCATAGCGGGACAGCGCCCCGATCAGTGAATGAACGGTGCGTCCGTATTTGAGGTCGCCGCACAGCCCGACGGTCAGCCCGTCAAAGCCGCCCTTTTCGCGGCGGATGGTCAGCAGGTCGGCAAGGGTCTGGGTCGGATGGCAATGCCCGCCGTCCCCGGCGTTGATGACCGGCACCGCGGCATTTTGCGCAGCGACCAGCGCCGCGCCCTCCATCGGGTGCCGGATGGCAATGATGTCGGCATAGCATCCCACCACCCGGGCGGTGTCGGCAACGCTTTCGCCCTTGGCGGCGGAGGAGGAGTTCGCCCCCGCCACCGACAGCACGCTCCCGCCCAGCTCCAGCATCGCCGCTTCAAAGCTCAACCGCGTGCGGGTTGACGGCTCAAAAAACAGTGCGGCAAGCTTTTTGCCGTGGCAGGCGTCGGCGTATTTTTCCGGATGCTCGGCAATATCGGTCGCTGTGTTCATCAAGGCATCCAGCTCCGCGACCGTAAAGTCGAGCGTGTCGATCAAGCTTCTCATTTTCCCGCTCCGATCCAGCTTTCATCCGAGGGATTGTCGCGGAAAGCAATCAGGCGACGGATGTCCTCGGGGCGGATATAGCCCTCCTGCGCCGCGACGGCGGCAATGCAGTCGAAATCGGTCAGCGACACATTTTTGACCGCGGCGGCGGCAAGGCGATCCAGCCCCTTTTGCATCCCGTAGGTGAAGATGGACACAATGCCCAGCACCTCGGCGCCCGCCTGCCGCAGTACCTCCACGACCTCCAGCACACTGCCGCCGGTGGAGATGAGGTCTTCCACGACCACCACCCGCTGACCCGGCTCGAGCCGTCCCTCGATCTGGTTTTGCCGTCCGTGGTCTTTGGCGCCCGAGCGCACATAACCCATCGGCAGTCCGAGCAGATGCCCGGTGATGGCGGCGTGGGCGATCCCGGCGGTGGAGGTGCCCATCAGCACCTCGGCATCGGGATAATGGGTCTTGATGAGCGTTGCCAGCCCGTTTTCCACGTCGGTGCGCACCGCCGGGGCGGTGAGAGTGAGCCGATTATCGCAGTAAACGGGGCTTTTGATGCCGCTCGCCCAGGTGAACGGCTCCTCGGGGCGGAAAAACACCGCGCCGATGCTCAATAGGTCTTTGGCTATCTGTTGATTGAGTTCCATCGTCATCTTTCCTTTCTAAATCAAACCCCGTCATCCGATCCGACAAAATCCGCCACACAGCGACGGTATGCCGCTACGGGATCGGCGGCGGCGGTGATCGGTCGCCCGACCACGATATAATCTGAGCCGATCGCTTTGGCGTCGGCGGGGGTCATCACGCGCTTTTGGTCACCCCGGTCGCCGTCCGCGAAGCGTACACCCGGCGTGACGGTGAGAAAATCCGCGCCGCACGCCTCGTGCACCTTGCCCGCCTCGAGCGGAGAGCAGACCACGCCATCCAGCCCGGCGCGGCGGGCGTTTTGCGCATAGTGCATCACCACGCGGTCGATCGGCTCACGGATGAGCAGGTCGCTTTCCATCGTCGCCTGGTCGGTAGAGGTCAACTGCGTTACGGCGATCAGCAGGGGGCGCGTTCCGTCGGGACGGGTCAGCCCCTCCAGCGCCGCCTGCATCATCGCGACCGTCCCGGCGGCGTGCAGATTGCAGATGTCCACATCCAGCCCCGACAGCACCGCCATCGCCTTGCGCACGGTGGTGGGGATGTCGTGGAGCTTGAGGTCAAGGAATATCTTGTGCCCGCGCCGCTTGAGCTCCCGCACGATCGCGGGGCCTTCGGCGTAGAAAAGCTCCATACCGATCTTGACGAATGGCTTTTCCTCGGTGAAGCGGTCAAGAAACGCATAGGTTTGCGCGGCGCTTGAAAAATCGCACGCCACGATCACATCCTTGCCCATATCAATCCATCCTTTCTGTCAAAGCGGCAAGCGTGTCGATGCCGTATTTGTCCATCACGGCGGGGAGTGCGGCGATGATGTCCCGGCAAACGAACGGGTCTACAAGATTGGCGGTACCGATTTCGACCGCAGTCGCCCCGGCAAGCATCATTTCCAGCACATCCTCGGCGGTGGAGACCCCGCCCATCCCGATGACCGGGATGCTCACGGCGTGCGCCACCTGATATACCATACGCAGAGCGACCGGGAAGATCGCCGGGCCGGAAAACCCGCCCATCGTGTTGGCGATGACCGGCTTTTTGGTCTTTAGGTCGATACGCATACCGAGCAAAGTATTTATAAGGCTGATCCCATCCGCGCCGGCATCCTCACACGCGCGGGCGATCGACACGATGTCGGTGACATTGGGGGACAGCTTGACGATGACCGGCTTATGCGTAACTGCCTTGACCGCGCGCACGACCGAGGCGGCGGCATCGGGATTGGTGCCGAACGCCATCCCGCCGCCGTGGACATTGGGACAGCTGATGTTGACCTCCAGCCAACCCACCGCGTCCTCGGCATCCAGCAGGGCGCAGGTCGCGGCGTACTCCTCTGATGAAAACCCGCTGACATTCGCCATCACCGGCTTGTGAAAGCACCGGGCAAGCCTCGGCAGCTCCTCCGCGATGACCCGCTCCACGCCGGGATTTTGCAGTCCGACGGCATTGATCATCCCGGCGGTGCAGTCGGCGATGCGGGGAGTGGGATTGCCGAACCGTGCCTCGCGGGTCGTGCCCTTGAACGAAAACGTGCCGAGGCAGTTAATATCATACAGATCCGCGTATTCATAGCCGTACCCGAAGGTGCCGGACGCGGGAATGATCGGATTATCCAGCGGGATACCACATAGTGTGACGTTCAGTCGCCCCATAAGATCTCCTCCTTTGTCAGCACCGGGCCGTCCTTGCAGATGCGCTTATAGCCGGTGACGGTCTCGCAGGAGCAGCCCATGCAGGCGCCGAAGCCGCAGCCCATGCGCTCTTCAAAGCTGAACTGCCCGGAGGTGGCGGCGGCGCGGTACACCGCGCGGAGCATCGGCTCCGGCCCGCAGGTATAAACATAGCTGTACCGCTCCGGCAGGGCATCGGTGACAAACCCCTTTTTGCCCGCCGAGCCGTCCACGGTGGTGACGGTGACGGCACAGCCGAGCGCGGCAAACTCGTCGGCGTAGAAAGCCTCCCGCGCGGTATTGAAGCCCAGCACGGCTCTCACGCTTTTGCCCGCGCGGATCAGCTCCTGCGCAAGCCAGTAAAGCGGCGGCACGCCGACCCCGCCGCCGAGCAACAGCGGCGCATCCCCGGCAGGAGCAAGGTCGTAGCCGTTGCCCAGCCCGGTCAGCATCGGCACGGTCGCGCCCGGGGTCATCGCCGCCATCGCGGCGGTGCCCTTGCCGACCACCTTGTAGATCAGCGTGAGAGTATCCCCCTCCTTGTGGCACACCGAGATCGGGCGGCGCAGATACAGCCCGTCGATCCGGAGATTGACGAACTGCCCCGGGCGGAGGATCGCCCCCGTATCGCCGGTCAGCCGCATACGGTAGACTCCGGCGGTCAGCGGGCGATTATCGGTTACGGTAAAAACAGTATCTTTCATAGCAGATCCCCTACGCGTCGATGGTGGAGATGGTCAGCGTGGTTTCCTCCAGCACATCGAGCAGAACGCGCACCGTATCGAGAGAGGTGAACATCGTGGCGTTGTTTTCGGTGGCGACGCGGCGGATCTGATGCCCGTCGCTGAGCTGATCGGACGCGCCGACATCGCGGGTGTTGATGATATAGGCGATATGCCCCTGCCGGATGGCGGCGGGGATCTCCTCACTGCCGTCGCTGATCTTGCCGAGCACACGGGTGTTGATGCCGTTCTCCTGCAGGTATTTCGCCGTGCCCTCAGTTGCCTCGATGTTGAAGCCGAGGTTGTAGAACCGACGGATCAGCGGCAACGCCTCCGCCTTGTCGCGGTCGGCGACGGTGGCGAATACCGTGCCGTAATTCTGCATCCGCGTACCGGCGGCCTGCAACGCCTTATATAGTGCACGGTTGAGCTTGTTGTCGTAACCGATCGCCTCGCCGGTGGATTTCATTTCGGGAGACAGATAGGCGTCCAGTCCCTTGATCTTGTTGAAGCTGAATACCGGCACCTTGACATAGTAGCGCTTTTTCTCCTCGGGGTACACCGTGAAGATGCCCTGCTCCTTGAGCGTTTTGCCGAGGATGACCTCGGTGGCAATATCTGCCAGCGAGTAGCCGGTGGATTTGGACAGGAACGGCACGGTGCGGGAGGAGCGGGGATTGACCTCGATGATATACACGTCATCGTTTTTATCCACGATGAACTGGATGTTGTACAGTCCGACGATGCCGATGCCGATGCCGAGCTTTTTGGCATATTGCAGGATGATGCCCTTGACCCGGTCGGAGATGGAGAAGGCGGGATAAACGCTGATGGAGTCGCCGGAGTGGATGCCGGTGCGCTCCACCAGCTCCATAATGCCGGGGACAAAGACGTCCTGCCCGTCGCAGATGGCATCCACCTCAACCTCCTTGCCCTCGATATACTTATCGACCAGCACCGGCTTATCCGCGTCGATCTCGACGGCGGTCTTGAGGTAGTGGCGAAGCTGTGCTTCGTCGGCAACGATCTGCATCGCGCGCCCGCCGAGCACGAAGGAGGGGCGCACCAGCACCGGATAGCCGATCTGTGCGGCAGCGGCGACGCCGTCCTCGATGCGGGTGACGGCGCGTCCGTTGGGCTGGGGGATGTGCAGATCAAGCAAGATCTTCTCAAAGCTGTCGCGGTTTTCCGCACGCTCGATGGCGGCGCAGTCGGTGCCGATGATCTTGACCCCGCGCTCCATGAGCGGCTGGGCAAGATTGATGGCGGTCTGCCCGCCGAGAGAGGCGACGACCCCCTCCGGCTGTTCAAAGTCGAGAATTGCCATCACATCCTCCGGCGTCAGCGGCTCAAAATAGAGCTTGTCCGCGGTAGTATAGTCGGTGGAAACCGTTTCGGGGTTATTATTGATGATGATTGCCTCATAACCGGCGCGGCGGATGGTCTGCACCGCGTGGACGGTGGAGTAGTCGAACTCCACCCCCTGCCCGATGCGAATGGGGCCGGCGCCCAGCACGACGATCTTCTTTTTGTCGGTCAGGCGGGAGGCGTTTTCGCCGGTGTAGGAGGAGTAGAGATAGGCAATGTACGCGCCGGTGTGGAGGGTATCCACCATCCGGAAGATCGGCACGATGCCGTTCGCCTTGCGCTTCTGGTACACCTCGATCTCGTCGAGATGCCACAGCCGGGCGATGTATTTATCCGAAAAGCCGGTCTGCTTGGCAAGCCGCAGGACAGCGATGTCGTTGACATTTTCGCACAGTGCCTTTTCGACCTCGACGATCTTCTTGAACGACTCGAGGAACAGCGCGGTGATCATCGTCACCTCGTGGAGCTTTTCGATCGACACCCCGCGACGGAGCAACTCGAATATCGCATAAATATTATCGTCGCGGCTGTCCGCGATATAGGCGAATATCTCGTCGTTGCTCATTTTGTCGAACTTCGGCATATGGAAATGGCAAACGCCGATCTCCAGCGAACGTACCGACTTGAGCATACACTCCTCCAGCGTCGAGCCGATGCCCATAACCTCGCCGGTCGCCTTCATCTGCGTGCCGAGCAGATTCGGCGCGTCGGCGAACTTGTCGAACGGGAAACGGGGGAACTTGGCAACGATATAGTCGAGGCTCGGCTCGATGGCGGCGGTACCGCCGGCGACCGGGATGTCCTCCAGCGCCATACCCAGCGCGATCTTCGCCGTCACGCGGGCGATCGGGTAGCCGCTCGCCTTGCTCGCCAGCGCGGAGGAGCGGGATACGCGCGGATTGACCTCGATGAGGAAATATTCACTGCTTTCGGGATTGAGCGCAAACTGCACATTACAGCCGCCGGAGATCTTCAGCTCGCGAATGATCTTGATGGCGCTGTCGTTGAGCATTTTGAGATCGTGGTCATTGAGGGAGAGGATCGGCGCGACCACGACGGAGTCGCCGGTGTGTACGCCGACGGGATCGACATTTTCCATACCGCAGATGGTGATGGCGCGGTCGTTGGAATCCCGCATCACCTCAAACTCGATCTCCTTGTAGCCCTTGACGCTCTTTTCGATCAGCACTTGATGCACAGGAGATAGCTTAAAGCCGTTGGTGCCGATCTCGATCAGCTCCTGCTCGTTGTAGGCAAAGCCACCGCCGGTGCCGCCGAGCGTAAATGCCGGGCGCAGTACGACGGGGTAGCCGATGCGCTGTGCCGCCGCTTTTGCCTGTTCGAGATCGTAGGTGATCTCGGACGGAATGACCGGCTCGCCGATGGACTGGCACATCTCCTTGAACAGCTCTCTGTCCTCGGCGCGCTCGATGCTTTCGCTGGAGGTGCCGAGCAGCTCCACGCCGCACTCCTTGAGGATGCCCTTCTTTTCGAGCTGCATCGCCAGGTTAAGTCCGGTCTGCCCGCCGATGCCGGGCACAATGGCGTCCGGACGCTCATAGCGCAGGATCTTGGCGATGTATTCCAGGGTCAGCGGCTCCATATACACCTTGTCGGCGATGGCCGTGTCCGTCATGATGGTGGCCGGGTTCGAGTTGCAGA
>CALDHV010000046.1 GCA_937902305.1 uncultured Clostridia bacterium | reverse complement strand
GCGATGGCGTATCCGTCCCCCGTGGAGCCGGTGGCGGGATAGCTCATCCCACCCGTCGCCACAATCACGCGGTCAGCCGCGACGGTCTCACCGCTCTCCAGCAGAACACCGCGGCAAACGCCATCCGAGAGCAACAGCTCCACCGCGCGTCCCTGACGAAATACCGCGCCGCCGACCTTGGCATATCCGACCAGCGCATCGACAATATCCACCGCCTTATCGGAGCAAGGGAAAACACGTCTGCCGCGCTCGACCTTAAGCGGAACGCCCTGTTCCTCAAGCAAATCCATCATCGCGGACGGCGGAAAAGCCGTCAGCGCGCTGTAAAGAAAGCGGCCGTTTGAGCAAACCTGTGGGATAAACTCATCCACAGAGCAGGCATTGGTAACATTGCATCGCCCCTTGCCGGTGATCATCACCTTACGCGCGGGGCGGTTGTTCCGTTCAATGACGGTGACGCGATGCCCGGCACGCGCCGCTGCACCTGCGGCAATACATCCGGCGGCACCGCCACCGATAACCAGTACATCCATCATATCGAATGTTCACCCGGCGTTTCATACACGCGATAGTCATTCCAAAGCTGTTCGAGCGTCTCCATTTTTGCGCGGTTGACATCCATAGTTTTCAGCGAAATCGCCACGATCAGCGCATTGATGACCGACAGCGGCGCGACCAGAGAATCCACCACGCCCGCCATATCGCTGTGCGCAAGCAACAAATGATTACAGTTTGATGATATAGGCGACAAAACGCTGTCGGTCAGTGCGACCGTTGTCGCCCCGCGCGAGCCGGCATAGCTCATCGTCTTGGCGGCTTTGCTGGAATAGCGGGGAAAGCTGATAACGATCATCACATCCTGCTCACCGATGTCCAACAATTCTTCAAATATCTCACTTTGGCTGGCGGAGGAGATCAAATGCGCACGACCGCCCAAGAGCATTTTGAGATAGTGCGTCAAAAAAGACGCAAGCGCACGGCTACTGCCCGCGCCGAAAACATAGACCTGCCGCGCGCGCAAGATTGCCTCAACCGCACGGTCAAAAGCACTGCGATCAAGCATTTCCAACGTTTGGCGAATATTGGCTATATCGTTGGCGGCAACATTTTTCAGCACCTCGTCGTCGCGCATACGCGCACGCATAATATAAATATGAGTAACAAACAAGTCA
>CALDHV010000045.1 GCA_937902305.1 uncultured Clostridia bacterium | reverse complement strand
GGGCGAGGTGCAGGCGGTCAACGGCATCACGTTCAACCTTGACCGCGGCGAGGTGCTGGGCATCGTGGGCGAATCCGGCTCCGGCAAGAGCGTTACCGCCTATTCCATAATGCAGATACTTGCTTCCACCGGCAAGATCGTGGACGGCGCCAAGGAGGTCAAGCTGTTTGGCGAGCCGGTGGTGGTACGCGCCGCCGTCGAAACGCTGGAGGGCATCAGCGGACACGCCGACCGAGATATGCTGCTCGGGTGGCTGTCCCGCCTGCCGCAAAAGCCGTGCCGCGTATTTGTTAATCACGGCAACGACGCCGTGACCGACACCTTTGCTGCCGCTGTGCGGGAGCAAATCGGCGTGGACGCGATCGCGCCCTACCCCGGCGCGGTCTACGACCTGGCGAGCGGCGCCTGCCTTAACGAGGGCAACCGCGAGCGGCGGGCAAGAGGTACCGATTCCCGCGCCGCCGGCGCGTTCCGGCGCTTGCAGGATGCGGGGAAACGGCTGATCGCCATTATCGAGCGCAGTCGCGGTCTTGCCAACAAGGATGCGGCGCGGTTTGCCGACCAGATCACTGCGCTGTGCGATAAATGGGATACATGATAACGGAGGACGCCACTATGAGCATTATGCCGATTGCCGCCATCAACGAGCAGGTGCAGACCGACACTGCCGCTTTTCTGCGTAAGTGCGATGCCGACTTTGATCGGCGGCTGACTAATATTGCCAAAGCCATCCGCGATAACCGAGAGGAGCGCCCGATCATTCTGCTGTCCGGGCCGTCCGGCTCCGGCAAAACCACCACCGCCAAAATGATCGAGCATAAGCTCGACGCGTGGGGGTTTGAGACGCACACGCTGTCGATGGATGACTTTTTCCGCCCGCTCACCGCAGAGCAAATGGAGCTGGGCGTGCAGGGAAAGTTCGATTTTGAGTCGCCCGACCGGGTGGATATTCCCCTGCTCAATGAAAAGCTGGAGGACATTCTCGCCTGCAAGCCCACCGTTCTGCCGCGGTTTCGCTTTGAGGACAGCACCCGCATCAACGGGCAGACCCTTGCGCGCAAGCCGGGAGAGCTGGTGATCTTGGAGGGCATCCACGCGCTCAATCCATCGGTCATTACCCTGCCGGAGAGCCGCACCGAGCGGCTGTATATCAGCGTGCGCACCCGGCTGGAGCTGGCGGACGGCACGCTCCTGCATCCGAAGCGTATTCGGCTGATGCGCAGGATGCTCCGCGACCAGCGCTCCCGCAAGCGGTCGCCGGAGGAGACGTTGCGGATGTTCCGCAGTGTCCAGCGCGGCGAGGAGCGGTATATCACGCCATTTAAGGAGCGCGCCGATTTTCCCATTGATACCTTCTGCCCGTACGAGGTCAGTGTCTATTCCGGTCTGCTCGGGACGGCGCTTGCCGGTATCGAGGGGCACCATGTCACCGCCGAGATTCGTCGGGCGCTGGCGGAGTTTATCACCGTCCCGCCCGCGCCGGTCGCCGCCGATGCGCTGGTGCGGGAGTTTATCGGCGGCAGTATCTACGATTGACGTTTTTTGAGCAAAATAAGACCGCTTGCGCGATACGACTCCACATAGGTCGTGCCGTCCAAGCGGTCATTTTTATTGTCGCGTGACGCGGATGTTTTCGGGGGTCGCGGCTTCCTCAAGCACGATCTTGATCTGATAACAGCCGTTCACCGTTTCGAACGCGCAATCGGCTTTCCCGTCGGTCAAAGCTCCGTCGCAGAGCTTTTCGTATCTCGCGCCGTTAAAGGCATAGAGCGAAAACGCGCCGTTTCCGCGTGCGGAAAACTCCACCCGGTCAAACGGATAGATGCCGCCGAAATTGACGACGGTCGCGTTGCCCTCCACCGAGATGTCGTGGATGCCAACCGTGCTTTCGATTGCAGACAACGGCTCCTCGGCAAATACGGCATCCGGGATATAGAATACGGACAACCCGCTCAACTGCGGCTCACCGACGCTTTCGGTCACGGTGACGGTCAGCCGCGTCAGCGTCACCTCCGGTATCCGCTCGCATCGGCAGTTGCCGACGCATTTCCCGTCAAACGCAAATACACGCTCGTCGTTGCAGAAACCCTCGACACCAAATCCGCGTATCCGTTCTCCGCAGGAAATATCCTCGGCCAGGCGGAAACAGTTGACGCGGGTCGGCAGGTCGAAGCTGACGCTCCACACATCCGACTGACGGCTGATCGCCGCATCCCCGGCGAGATCGTGCCGGAACGCCAGCTCGAGGCGCTCGGCAAAGCCGGTCAAACTGCGAATATCGCAGTCGTCCAGTCGCCCGTCGGGATTGGGCGGGATATTGAGCAGGATGCCGCAGTTTTTGCCGACGGAATCAAACCAGTATTCCATTAGCCGTTTCGGGGTTTTTACCTGCGCATTCTGGTCTTCGTGATAAAACCAGCCCGGGCGGATGGACATATCGCATTCCGCGGGAATAAAGCGGTCGCCGCGGACATCGCCGGTATTCATGACGGCGGTGTCTTCCTTTTCCACCGCCTCGGAGGTGATCGTCGCAAAGCAATCCTGTCCGGCTCGTCCGCCCTCATTGCCGACCCAGCGCAGATCCACATAGGGTGTCGCGCCCAGACTGCCGTATATGACCGCATCGGGCTGAAGCGTTTTGACCGTCGTCGCCCAGCGTTTCCAGTCATACACCGCCTCGGTACTGCCGGCGCCGTCCCACCAGACCTCCCATATTTTGCCGTATTCGGTCAGCAATTCGGTCAGTTGGTCGTTATAGTAATCGTTATACTCCTCGGTGCCCCAGCGCGGATGGTTGCGATCCCAGGGGGACAGGTAAATGCCGGCTTTGATACCGTATGCGCGGCAGGCATCGGTAAACTCCCGCACAATATCGCCCTTGCCGTTTTTGTAGGGGCTGTTTTTGATGCTGTGCTCGGTATATTTGCTCGGCCACAGGCAGAAGCCGTCGTGGTGCTTGGCGGTCAGGATCGCCGCCGTAAAGCCGGCGTCCTTGATCGCCTTCATCCATTGCCGGCAGTCGTTGTGAACGGGGTTGAAAATGGCGGGGTCTTCGCTCCCGTCGCCCCATTCCCGTCCGGTGAAGGTGTTGACCGTAAAATGGAAAAAAGCGGCTTTTTCGCGCCGGTACCATTCGAGCTGTTTCGGGTTCGGTGTTGGCAGATGCGGCAAAATCATTCACTCCTTGATCGGTTTGAAACATTGTACCATACCGCCGTCGGAAATGGGATGGGAAAATGGTACCGAAATATGGATTTTTTGCACAATCAGATAATAGGTGATAGGGTGTTCGGCTTGTGAGCGGCCGGGAGCTTGCGCAGACATACGCCCGCGCCGGTCGCCGCCGATGCGCTGGTGCGGGAGTTTATCGGCGGCAGTATATACGATTGACGTTTTTTGGACAGCACAAAACGGGAGAGGGCACTATGGCGACCTCTCCCGTTTTTAATATCCGAATTATTCCTTGACTGTCAGCACGACCTTGCCGACATTTTCACCGCGATACAGGATCTGCTGGGCTTCGTCCGCCCGGGTGATGGGCAGGATACGGTGGATCCTCGGCTTGAGGGTGCCGTTTTCGAACTTGTCCCAGGTGTCCGCGACCAGCGCGCGAAGCAGAGCGCCCTTTTCCTGCGGCGTCTTACTGCGTAGGGTACTGCCGATGATGCGGATGTTTTTGACATAGATATTTTTGAAATCGACCGCGCTGACATCCCCCGCCAGCGTGGCGATCTGGATCCAGCGGCATCCGCGGGCGACATACGGCAGGCATCTGCCGAGCGCCTCTCCGCCGAGGCAGTCGATCGCCAGATTGACCGGTGTGCCGTTCTGCTCCTCCTCGCCCAGCACCGCGGCAATATCCTGCGTCGTGGTATCCACCACGCGATCCGCGTGCAGATAGGCGATCCTTTCCGCCATTTCCGCGCCCAGCACCGTGGTGATGACCCGCAGACCGGCGGTCTTTGCCATCGGGATGACCGCGCTTGCCAGCCCCGAAGCCCCGGCATTCATCAGCAGGGTCTCTCCCGGCTTGGCGTCGCCGACATAAAAGAGGTTGAGATACGCCGTCGCGTATACCTCCGGGATCGCCGCCGCCTCGCAGAAGGAGAGACCGCGCGGCATCGGCATCACCATCGTCGCGGGCACGGTGACATATTCGGCGTAACCGCCGCCGCCGAGCAGGGCGCACACCTTGTCGCCGACCGCCGGCTCCGTCACCCCCGGCGCGACCTGTCGGACGATGCCGGCGACCTCCAGTCCCGGCCAGTCGGGACAGCCGGGCGGCGGCGGATACTTGCCCTCACGCTGTAACAGGTCGGCGCGGTTGATCGCCGCGGCGCAGACCTCGATCAATACCTCCCCCTCCCGCGGTACGGGGTCGGGGACATCTGTCCAAAGAAGCGATTGGTCATCGCCGATCAGCATAGCCTTCATCGTTTCATTCTCCTTTCACATTCCCGCCGTGCGGAAAACGCCGGCGATCGTTTCGATGGGTAATTGCATCGCGCCCTCCTGCGCGTGGTGCTTTTCTTTCGTAAAGACCATCGCCTCGCCGATCAGACCGCAGGCGACGCGATGCCGCAGTCCCAGCTTCCCGCTGCACAGGAACACGACCGGCACCGGCACCTCCTTATTGAGCAAAAGGAGCGTCTCGAAGCATTCCGCCAGCTCCTCCTCGGTGTTGGCGGCGGTGACGATCTTGGCAATATCCGCGCCGCGCCGCGCCTGCTCAAGTGCGATCCTCAGCGCCTCGTCGCGCGGCAGGAAATGTACTCCGTCCTCAAAAAAGCGATGGGTGGACATCAGCGCCAGCCCGCCCGCCGCGTGGATCCTGTCGATGAGCGCGATCTGCTTTTGCACCGCGACGGGGTCGTCGGTCATTTCGCCGTCGCAGGGGCAGAACATATCCCCGCGCAGATCCACGATGGCGGCGCCGCAGTCCAGCGCGCGCAATAGCGTTTCGGCGCGGTCGTCGTCGCTCTCCTCGATGCAGTCGCTGCGTTGGTAGCAGGTCACATAGACCGGCTTGCCGTCCGCCGCGGCGATATAGCGCCGCAACATCGGCTCGGTGCGTAGCTCCGCCGGCAGATGCTCCAGCGTCAGTCCGATGGCGTCCGCACCCTGCTCAAGGCTGTCGCGGATCTCCTGCACCAGCCCGTCGGCGGTATCGGCGCCGAGCAACGGGGTGATAAGCGGCCGTTTGTCATTGAGAACATCTTTTACCTTTTTCATCGTATCCCTCCGCAACATTCCGTAAGTGTTTTATACAGCTCCAGCTCATAGTCGGGGGTGTAGGGATCATCCTTTTCCCCGCGCACATAGGACGCGAACGCCGCCATCATCGCGTCATAGCGGTCGAAGCGTTCGCTCCGGACGGTCGGCGTATGCCGATGCCAGGACGGGTCAAACCGCTCGGCTTTGACGGTCGTCGGCAGTCCGTCCTCATACCACTCCAGCGGCTTGAGCTCCACCGTCCCCTCGGAGCCGGTCACGACGAGCTGTCGCCGCTCAAAGCCGCCGATCTCATAGCCGTTGGTCTTGACAAAGGAAACGCCGTTCGGGTATTCGAAAACCGCCATCCCGTAATCCGTCGTATGGATGTCCTCCCGATGGGTACTGCCGCTCAGCGGGAGGATGCGTTGCGGCCTGCCCTGTATCTGCAATACCAGATCGACCAGATGACAGCCGAGGAAGAACATCATCCCGCCGGGGTAATCGCCGAGCTGTCGGCGCAACGCGGGCGGCTCGATACAGCTCATCTGCGCCTCGACGCTGATGATCTCGCCGAGCGCGCCGTCCTTTGCCTTTTGCACCACCTCCCGGATGAACGGGTTGTAGCGGTACATATATCCGACGTGGAAAACCAAACCGTTTTCCTTGACGGTTTTGATAAGCTCTTCAAACTCGGCAGGCTCACATCCGCCCGGCTTTTCCATGTGGATATGCTTTTTGGCCTTTGCGACCCGCAAAGCGTATTTCGTCAGATATTTTTCTTCCGTTTCAACAGCGACGGCATCTATCGTCGGGTCAAGGAGGATCTCCTCCACCGTCATTTCCCGGTATCCCTCAAAAGCCTTGAGGCGGTCGGGGTACTTTTCTCTTTCGTTTTCCGGCATGGCATAGCCGACAAGCTCGTAAAGCCCGCTCTGCGCCGCCATGCTTTTCCAGATGTCGTTGCCGTGGCTGTATTGGCTGGTGCCGATCTGTGCGACACGAACTTTTTTCATTCTACAGCACTCCAATCGAATTGTGTTACCGGAAAGCTGTTTTCGTTTGCCAGTCGGGTATATACTGTCGGGGCATCCATCGGAGAATGTGTTTCGTCAATGATCTGCCGATAGTTTAGTCTCCCCAGGGACAACAGCTTTAACTGCGCCATAACGTCATCGTGCGTTGTCCATAAGCCGCTTGACGATTCATGATCCGGTCTTGCCATCGTATGCGCTCCGTAAAGCACGATCCCCGGCCCGTGGACCTTGCGGTAATAATCGATTTGGAAATTGCTGTCCCGCGTACAGCCGAGCAGGGCGACCCTGCCGAAGCGAGCCATACAGTCAAGCACCTGGTCCAATGCCGTCCCGTTTCCCGTCACCTCAAGAGCGACCTTTACGCCGCCGTTCGTGACGCTTTTGACCCTATCGGAAAAGTCTTTATCGAACGGGTCAAAGGCGTGATCCGCTCCGAGCTTTAATGCCAGCTCACGCTTTTCCTTGACGGGATCAACGGCGATGATGGGCGCGGCGCCTGCCGCTTTCAGTTGCAAAACGCCCAATATCCCGAGTATGCCGAGACCCATGACGATCGCCGATTCGCCGATCTCAAGATGACACTTTCTGATCGCGCCCAACGGGAAGGTGCCGATATGGCACAATGCCGCCTCCGAAAATGTGATGGAGGGATCTTCGATCTTGTGTATTTTAGAGGCATCGGCTACGCAGTAACGGCTGTGCGGACACCAGGATAAAGCCACTCTGTCGCCGACGGTATAGTCTTTAACATTGCTTCCTACCGCTTCGATAATGCCGGAGGAGCTGTACCCGGTGTTTCGGGGATAGGTCGCCTCCCGCGGCTTATCGTGCCAGCTCAAGTTCTCATCCCCGATAAGATTTGCCCTCTCCGTACCGCCGCTGACGGTCGAACACATCGTCTTTACAAGAACCTGATCGCTGTTCGGCGTCGGAGCATCGTCCTGCAACACCTCGGCGATTTTGGGTGCGGTAAAAATGATTTTATAATTTTTCATACGCTTCACCCTCCTACCGCCACTATACAGGATTGACAACAAAAACGCAAGATGCTATACTATCCGAAACAGACACTATTCTACTGTCGGGAGGGAAAACGGTGCGGGAGCATTATGAGCTTTACTATCACGTCGTCGAGGACGGACATATCTGCAAGACAGACAGCGGCTTCGGTTTTGCGCAGTTGCGCTTTTTGGTGGAGGGAAGCTGTACCCTGCGCGGGAAAGAGGAACGATCCTACGGCAAAAGCACCCTCATCTACATCCCGCCCGAGACCCCGTATGAGCTCTGCTGGAGCGGGGAAAACGGCGCGGCGTATTACGATTTCGAGTTTGCGCCCGACCCGCTGGAGATCGGCACCGGCGGCGTGACGGCGGTGTCGTGCGACGATCTGTCCGGGCATTTTGCCGCGCTGGAAAAGGCGCTCGGCGGCCCGTCGCGATTGAGCGGGCTGGCGAGCGGCTATGCGCTGTTGGCGGAATGTGAAAGGCGGCTGGGTGACGCGTCACGGCAGACCGCGGGCGGGGTCGATGATGCCATCGCCTATATCAACGAGCACTGCACGGAGGACATCCGCGTCGAGGATCTGGCGCGGCTGTGTCATCTGTCCGCGTCGCGCTTTTACGGCGTTTTCAAGCAACAGACCGGGCTGTCTCCGATCCGCTACAAAAACGCCGCGCGGGTACGCAGGGCGGCGTTTCTGCTCCGGGACGGCTATACGGAGGAGGCGATCTGCGAACGGCTCGGCTTTTGCTCGACGGCGTTTTTCCGCCGCATCTTCAAGGCGACGACCGGCGCGACCCCATCGGAATATCTGCGGGAAAAATAGAAGAAGGCTTCTCGCAAAACGCCTTGACGGATTTTGTCGGGTTTTGTTTGACCTGTGCCAAATACCTCGACAAGGCGGAGCGCGGCAGTAAATGATCCGCCCGACCCGATAAAAGCCAAGCCCGGAGCTATCGTGCGGCTCCGGGCTTTTTCGTTCTTGTCTTTTCCCGGACTGGCAATATTCCCGCTCCCGCCGCATACAGTAAGGCGAAAGGACGGTTTTGCCGTATGTGGGAATTACTGACCGAGCTTTTGTCGCGGATGGTGTTTTTCGCGCTCCATGTGGTCAACACCCACTCCTTCCCGCGCCCGCTGTCGGCGCGGGAGGAGGCGGAGGCGTTGCAGGCGCTGAAAAACGGCGACCCGGCGGCGCGGCAGAGGCTCATCGAGCACAATCTGCGCCTAGTGGCGCACATCATCAAAAAATACTACGCCAACGCCCGCGACCAGGAGGATCTGGTGTCCATCGGCACGATCGGGCTGATCAAGGCGGTGGACACCTTTGACCCCGACAAGGGTCTGCGGCTGGCGACCTATGCCTCCCGATGCATCGAAAATGAGATATTGATGCACTTTCGCGCGGGGAAAAAGACCGCCAACGACATTTCACTGTCCGAGCCGATCGAGCCGGACGGCGACGGCAATGCGCTGACGCTGATGGATGTGCTTGCCGCCGAGGACACCATCGCGGACGATCTCGAGCGCAAGATCAACCTCGAGCGGCTCGACCGGTATATCTGCGAATGTCTTGACGCGCGGGAGAGGACGGTCATCTCCCTGCGGTACGGGCTGAGCGGCGAGCCGATGACCCAGCGGCAGGTCGCCGCGCGGCTGGGCATCTCGCGGTCGTATATCTCCCGGCTGGAGACCCACGCGCTGGATAAATTGCGCCGCCGCTATGAGCAGGGAAACCGCTTGGCCTGAGGCTACCTTGAAAAAATGCAAAGTTTTTCTTTCCTTTTTCGAAATAGTGTGCTAAAATGTGGTATAGAGTGCACTGTGCGTAGAAAGAGGGTATGGAAATGGCAACACAGACATATACTGTACCGTTGAGCGCGGTCATCCGGGAGGTGTCGCTGGAGGAGATATACCTCCCCGGCGATGCGGCGGAGGTGTTGATCGGCAACCCGCAGGTCAACCGCCCCGGCTTGGAGCTCGGCGGCTATTTCGACTATTTCGATAACGGGCGTATCCAGATACTCGGGCGTAATGAGTTCGGCTTTTTGCAGAATATGCCGGAGGATCTGCGGCGCTCCCACCTGGAGGAGCTTGCCAAGGCGCACCCGCCCGCGATCATCGTTTCCCGCGGGCTGGATATTCTGCCGGAGCTGGATGCCGCCTGCCGGCAGTACGGCGTGCCGCTACTGCGCAGTAAGGACTCCACCTCGTCGCTGATGGCGGCGCTGATCGCGTTCCTCAATGTCCAGCTTGCGCCCCGCATCACCCGCCACGGCGTGCTGGTCGAGGTCTACGGCGAGGGCGTGCTGTTGCTCGGCGACAGCGGCATCGGTAAGAGTGAAACGGCGGTGGAGCTGATCAAGCGCGGACATCGGCTGATCGCGGACGACGCGGTGGAGATACGCCGCGTTTCCGCCAAAACGCTGGTCGGCTCGGCACCGCAGAATATCCGCCATTTCATCGAATTGCGCGGCATCGGTATTGTCAATATGCGGCGGCTGTTCGGCATCGGCGCCATCAAGGAAACCGAAAAAATTGATATGGCAGTCCAGATGGAGCCGTGGGACAACAATAAGGTGTACGACCGTATGGGGTTGGACGGGCAGACCATCGACCTGCTCGGCATTGAGGTGCCGACCGTCACCATCCCGGTCAAGCCCGGGCGGAACCTCGCGATCATTATTGAGATCGCCGCTATGACCAACCGACAGAAGAAAATGGGCTATAATGCCGCTCAGGAGCTGATGCACAAGCTCGGGATGACCGAGGACACCGGACTGCCGGACAGTATGCACAATGAATGGGAGCCGTTTTAACGCGGCATCACATAGATAGGGAGGAAAAAACAATGGTCAGAATAGGAATTGATTTGGGTGGCACCAATATCGTAGCGGGTGTGGTGGACGAGCAGTATAAGATCGTCGCCACCGCCAAATGCAAAACGAATGCGCCGCGCCCGGCGGAGGAGATCGTTGCCGATATGGCACGGGTCTGCCGCGAGGCGGCGCAAAAAGCCGGCGTCACGATGGATGACGTTGCCGCGATCGGTGTCGGCAGTCCCGGCACCTGCAACGGCGATACCGGGCTGGTGGAAACCGCGCCCAACCTCGGCTTTGTCAATGTGCCGCTTAAAAAGATGCTCAGCGATCTGCTCGGCAAGCCGGTCACGGTGGAAAACGACGCGAATGCCGCGGCATACGGCGAATACCTCGCCGGTGCGGGCAAGGGCAAGAAAAACCTCGTGTGCATCACGCTTGGCACCGGTGTCGGCGGCGGCGTGATCATCGACGGCAAGATCTTCGCCGGGCATAATTATGCCGGCACGGAGCTGGGCCACGATGTCATCGTGATGGGCGGCGAGCCCTGCACCTGCGGACGCCGCGGCTGCTGGGAGGCGTACGCCTCCGCCACCGCGCTCATTCGGCAGACCCGCCGCGCGATGGAAGCGCATAAGGACAGCAAGATGTGGCAGCTTGCCGACAGCCTCGACAAGGTGAACGGACTGACCGCGTTTGATGCGATGCGGGCGGGCGATGCCGCCGGCAAAGCGGTCGTGGAGCAGTATTTTGACTATATTGCCTGCGGTCTGACCAATATGGTCAACATCTTCCAGCCGGAGGTCATCTGCGTCGGCGGCGGTATCAGCCACGAGGGTGAAACGCTGATGGCACCCCTGCGCGCTTATGTGGAGCGGGAGCAATTCGCCAAATATACGCCGAGCAAGACGCAGGTCACCGTCGCGCAGTTGAGCAACGACGCCGGTATCATCGGCGCGGCGTATCTCGGTTGATCTATGGATATGATCGCGTTTCGTGAGGCGGTCACCCGGAGCGGTTGCGACATGGCGACGGGGGTTTTGCTGTCCGGTGCCACCACATTCCGTATCGGCGGCCCGGCGGACTATATGATTTCACTCCCGTCGGCACAGCACGCGGCACAGGCGATCCGGCTTTGCCGGGAGTACGGTGTGCCGTGGATGGTCATTGGCAATGGCTCCAATCTGCTGTTCGGCGACGGCGGCTTTCGCGGGGCGGTGTTGCGCCTTGACCCCAATGCACAGCCGCCCGCTGTCCGGGAGGACGGCACGGTGGTCTGCGGCGCGGGCGTGCCGCTCCAACGGCTGTGCCGCTTCGCGCAGGAAAATGCATTGAGCGGGCTGGAGTTTGCCTACGGCATCCCCGGCACGGTCGGCGGCGCGGTCTATATGGATGCCGGCGCCTACGGCGGCGAAATGGCGGATGTGGTGGTCAGCGCCGATTGCCTCGTACCGCAGGCGGACGGCAGTATCGCCGCCAAAACGCTTTTCCGCGAGGCGTTGGAACTTGGTTATCGGTACAGCGCCCTGATGGATCGTCGGGATACGGTCGTCACCGCGGTCACGGTGCGCCTGACCCCCGGCGACCCGGAGCAGATCGCCGATAAAATGAAAGAGCTGATCGGGCGGCGTAAGGAAAAACAGCCGCTCGAATATCCCAGCGCGGGGAGCTTCTTCAAGCGTCCGACCGGATATTACGCCGGCGCGCTGATTGAGGGCGCGGGGCTTAAGGGCTACCGCGTCGGAGATGCGCAGGTCAGCGAAAAGCACGCGGGCTTTGTTATCAATCGCGGTCACGCCACCGCCGATGAGGTGTTGCGGCTGTGTCGGGATGTACAGGAAAAGGTTTTTGCCGAGCAGGGCGTCCGGCTGGAGCCGGAGGTGCGCTTTGTCGGCGATTTTGGGGAGCGATAAAATGGAACTCATCATCGTCACCGGAATGTCCGGTGCGGGCAAATCGCAGGCGGTGCGGGCGCTGGAGGATATTGGCTTTTATTGCGTCGATAATATTCCCCCGGCGCTGATGCGCAAGTTTGTGGAGCTGTGCAGTCAGAGCAATGAATCCATCCGTCGGGTGGCGCTGGTCATTGACGTGCGCAGCGGCCCGATGTTCGAAGACCTGCGCAAAAGCCTGGTCAAGCTCGGCAACGCGGGGCAGAAATACCGGGTGCTGTATCTCGATTGCGCCGACGAAACGCTCTGCCGCCGCTATAAGGAAACGCGGCGCAAGCATCCGCTGGCAAGCACCGAGGTCTCGATCGAGGAGGCGCTGGCGACCGAGCGGCGGCTGTTGGAGCCGCTCAATGCGCGAGCGGACTACCGGGTGGACACCACCCAGCTCAGCGCCGCCCAGCTCAAGGAAAAGATCGCGTCGATGTTCCTCGGGGATACCGAGGACGCGATGACCATTCAGTGTATGTCCTTTGGCTTCAAGTACGGCTTCCCCGCCGAAGCGGATATGATGCTGGATGTGCGGTGTTTCCCCAATCCGTTCTATGTCCCGGAGCTTAAGCACAAAACCGGGCTGGACAAGGATGTGCAGGAGTATGTGCTTACCCCGGACGAAACGCAGGGTTTCCTCGAACGGCTGTACGCGATGGTGGATTATCTGACCCCGCTGTATACGCGGGAGGGCAAGACCCAGTTGGTCATCGCCATCGGTTGCACCGGCGGCAAGCACCGCTCGGTCACCATCGCCGAAACGCTCGGAGAGCATATCCGCCGGAGCGGTCATCGGGTCATCGTCAGTCATCGGGATATTGAGAAAAATTAACGCTCTGTATAATTTCTGATTGTTTCTCCTTTTTGTAATTTCAAGGAGGGTAAGGATGTCTTTTTCCTCAGACGTGAAACAGGAGCTGGCGGAAACATGGCCGGACAAGCCGTGCTGTCGCGCCGCGCAAGCCTATGGGATGCTGGAGTTTGGGCACGCCTTTTCCGGCAGAGAGATCTCGTTGCAGACCGAGCAAGCGGCGGTGGCGGCATTGTATGCGCGGCTTATATCCCGGGTTTGCGGGGTGGCTGCCCCGACGCAGGGCGTGCTTCAGCGCCGTGCGACGCTGACCACCCAATCGTTTGACGACCCGGACGCGCGGCGGGTGATATTGGAGCGCTTCGGGCATACGCCGGAGGACGTGTCGGTGCGGCTTAACCGCGCCAACCTCGATTGCGAGCAATGTGCCCGGGCGTTACTGCGGGGCGCGTTCCTCGTTTGCGGTGCCGTCACCGACCCCCATCACGACTACCATCTGGAGTTCAGCGTGCCATATTATAATTTGAGCCGCGATCTGCTGGCATTGCTCGGCGAGGTGGATTTCCCCGCCAAAATGGTGCCGCGCAACGGCTCCTATATCGTATATATCAAGGAAAGTGAGCGCATCGAGGACTTTTTGACCTATCTCGGGGCGCAGATGGCGGCGCTGGAAATGATGAATGTGAAAATGATCAAAAGCATCCGCAACAAGACCAATCGTCGCCTTAATTTTGAAAACGCCAATATGGATAAGACCGTTGCCGCCGCCGGCGAGATCGCCGATGCCCTGCGCCGGATCGAGCAAAAGGGCGGGCTGGCGCAGCTGCCGGAGGATCTGCGGGCACTGGCTCAGCTACGTGCCGACAACCCCGATATGACTCTGCGGGAGCTTGCCGAGCGGCTCGGTATGAGCCGGAGCGGTATCCACCACCGTTTGCAGAAGATCCGGGATATGGCGGATAAACTGGAAGAAACATAAAAGCGGAGATGTCCGGTGCGGAGTGTCCGATAAGGATATTTTGGACAAAACAAAACCCGTCGAAGAGAGTATATTCCCTTTCGACGGGTATCTTTTTGCTCGACAAACCGGGATTGCCGGGAAAATATGAACCAAAACGGGAGGGGACAGAGCCCCTCCCCTACGAAATGAGCCGCTTGCCGGTCGTAGGGGAGGGCCTCCGCGCCCTCCCAAACCGTTTTCGATGCAATAACCCCCAAGCCACGCGCGGTGCGTCGGGGACGCCGCACCCTACGGCAAAGTATTCCGGCTATGCAGAAACGAATTGACTGCTTTCTGAAAACGGAACTCTGAAAACCGAAAACTTAAATCATTCCTCGACCATCATATCCTCGCCGGGTTTTTGGTACAGGCGGATATAATCGACGTAATAATCCACCGGGCAGGGGTCATCGGGGTTCATCAGGTACCCCTCCGGTGCCCAATGGTGACCGGGAGTAAAGACGTAATCGCACAGGATGATGTAGTGGTAATCCTGGTAGCAGTCCATCGGCTCCAGACCGGGCTTGTCGGTAAAGTTTTTGGTCAGATCAATGGTGCAATACGGAATGTTGTCGATGATGAACGAAATTTTTTCCTCCGTCCAGTCGATCGCATAAACGTGGTATTCGCCGTTGATATTCTCCGCGTGCGGGATCTTGTACCGCTTGTCGGATACCATCTTGCCGTCAAGCTGGGCGCGGGCAACGATCTTGCCCTCCTCGTCGCGCAGGGATTTGTGCAGGTTGCAGACGGCGGTATCGGGGCTGGAGAAGATCTCGAAAATGTCGATCTCGGAGCGTAGCTTTGACTCCATCAACGGCTCATAGGTCAGCATCCAGAAGGACGGCCAGGTGCCGTGACGGAACGGGATCTTCGCCCGCATTTCGAGATAGCCGCGCCGGAATACCATCTTGTCGTAGGTGGTGATCGCCATCGGGATGCTGTACAGCATCCCGTCGGTGCCGTCCAGACGGTAGGTGTGCATCTCCATCTGCCCGTTTTTCACGTCAAGATGGCGGCGGTCGGTTTCCAGTGTGCAGTCGGACGAGCGCATATTCACGCGAAACTTCCACTGCTTGTCGATGGTGGCGTAATCAGCGAACTCATCGTGCCACACCAGCGTGCGGTCGCCGCGCGCGGTGGGGACGCCCTGCGCCGCTGCCTCGCGGAGCAAGTTTTCGTTTGCTTTCTTGGAGATCATACATCAGCACATCCTTTTCTGAATATCGTTATTCTTCTACCAGCATATCCTCGCCGGTTTTTTGATACAGCCGGATATAATCGACATAATAATCGACCGGGCATGGGTCATCGGGCGTCAGCGTATATTCCTTCGGCGCCCAATGATTGGCGGGCGAAAAGACATAATCACACAAGATGATATAGTGATAGTCTTGATAGCAGTCCATTGCCTCCAAGCCGGGCTTGTCGGTGAAGCTTTTGGTCAGATCAATGGTGCAGTACGGTACGCCGTCGATGATGAAGGTGATTTTTTCCTCCGTCCAGTCGATCGCATAGAGGTGATATTCACCGTTGATATTTTCGGCGTGCGGCATCCTGTACCGCTTATCGGACACCATTTTGCCGTCCAGTTGGGCGTGGGCAATCAGCTTGCCGTCCTCGTCACGCAACCATTTGTGCAGGTTGCAGACCGCCGTATCGGGGCTGGAGAAAACCTCAAAAATGTCGATCTCGGAGCGTATGGCGGACTGCTTGAGCGGCAGATAGGTCACCATCCAAAAGGACGGCCATGCCCCGTGTCGGAACGGGATCTTCGCCCTCATTTCGAGATAGCCGCGGCGGAACACCATCTTATCTATGGTCGTGATCGCCATCGGGATGCTGAACACCATACCGTCGGTGCCGTCCAGCCGGTAGGTGTGCATTTCCATCTGCCCGTTTTTCACATCGAGATGACGGCGGTCGGTTTCCAGCGTGCAGTCGGTCGAACGCATATTGACATGGAACTTCCACTGCCGGTCGATGGTGGAATAGTCCGCAAACTCATCGTGCCATACCAGTGTGCGGTCGCCGTGTGTGATGGGGATACCCTGTTCCGCCGCCGCGCGGCGCATAGCGTCACTCTCGCTTGTTTTTCGGGGGATCATACATCAGCACATCCTTTTCGAAATACGTCTTTACCGTTTCGTCCTCGTAGAAGATGTCCTCCACAGCGTTTTCGGGATCCTCGGTCTGCTGGATATTGCGTCGTCCGAAACAGGTCAGCACGACGAGGAATATCGCTCCGATTGGGATCGAAAGCAGCCACAGCTGATTATCCGGTTGATGCGGATCGGCGGGGGTGCTGGGCTGATACCGGGTCGTCGTCGGTGCGGTGGTGGTGGCGAGGGTAGTCGTATTGGTCGGCTTGGGAATGTCGCCGCACAATGTGGCGATCTCGGATTGGAGAAGATGACGGTTGTACACCGTCACCTGATCCACCGCGCATTGACAATAGCCGCCCTGTATTCCGGGACGCAGATTGCGCCCGATCACCAGCTTTTTCGGTGCAAAGGCGTGCGGCCCGATCACCGTATCACGCGTTGCCCAGCAAACGCCGTCCACATAAAACTGCAACGCCGCATCGCTCCAGGCAATGGCAATGTGATGCCAGCCCGGATTCAGAGGGGACAGACCGCTGTCATTTACCGTGCGCCCGATGGCGAAATTGTAGCCGGGAGCCTTCAGCCGAAGCATAGCGCCATGGATACTGATGGTTTCGTTGGAGGCATAATCGTTGGGGGAAAATACCAGAAAAGTGTTTTCCTCATCCTCGCCGGTGATGGAGATCAGCCCGGCGTTATCCTCCACGGCGGGGGTCGCGGACAGATTGACCCACAGAGAAACTGTCAATTCATTGGTCGCCGGCAACGGCCCGTTGGCTTGCAGAAAGGCATTCTCCCCATTGAGATAGATGGCTTTTCCGCTATGACCGGTGACCCACGGTATCTTGGGACGGCTGTAGGATACATTGCCGCGAAAATAGGTCATCGACAGCGTGGCTGATTCATCCAGAAGGACGGCGTTGTCGCCGATGAAGGAAATCGCCGAAAACGGCAGACACAGCATAGCAATCAACGCGATCGCCGCTACAACCGCCATCGCCCGATACCAAAGCATCCTACTCCCCCCCTTTTTCTTTGGTACAGTATACCATCTTTTCTGCGGCAATTCAAGTCAAAATCCATATTTTCGCATAGTTTTTATTTGGCGTGGGGCAACGCCGTCCCGACGGGAACAAATAAAAGGCGGGGTTGCCGAAGAAGTCCGTTGACTTCTTCAGCAACCCCTTTTCGATCCTCTGACCGCTGATCTCAACTTGTATAGTCCTCCAATAGCACGCTCAGGCGATCCTCGTCCTGGGCGGGGATGCCGGCGAGGACGCGGGCTTGTTCCTCGGCGGGCAGGGCGGCGGTGAAAACGTCGAATACCCGGATCGGATATTCCTCGCCCCCCTCAAACACCGCCACCTGCCCGTTCCAGTCGCCGATGACGAACTGCGGCTCGTCCGCCGCGCGCGGTGCCCTCTGCGGCAGCCAAAAGCGGAAAATGACAAACAGTACCACCGCGACGATCAGTAAAGAGACGGCAATGGCAAGTAAAACGACCCTTTTGGCAGATTTCACAGCAAATCCCTCCTCTTTTTTGTCGGTAGTTTGCCCGTAAAAGGCGCAAAAGATACCGCGAAAAGAGGAAAAATGTGAAAAAACCGACGGAAATCGCAAAATGTGTTTGACATTTGCGCAATTTTGCAATACTATTATTATTGCAATATTATATAGTAGGGGATTTTGTTTTTTCGATTTGTCTGTATTCCAAGGAGGAACGGAAAATGATGAAAAAGCTGTTCGGAAAGGGCGGTGCGCCGGCCCTCGGCTCATTGGCGGAAAAGGTCAAGACGTTCTTTACGAACCTATTTCACAGAGAGAAGAAGAGAGGTCATTTTTGGCGGCGGCTGGGTCGGTTGATCCTGACGGTGGCTTTGATCGGTGTCATCACCGTCTGTATCGTCGGCAGTGTGCTGGTCGTGTATATCGTCAAGACCTTCCAGGACGGAACTAATTTGCCGGAGCTCGGCAAGATGTCGATGGAAACCCGTTCGGTCATCTATATCCAAAATGACGACGGCGAATGGGAGCCGTATCACAACCTGCTCGGCGGTAACTGCGTGTGGGTGGATCTCAAGGAGATCCCGCTCGATGTGCAGAATGCGCTGATCGCGATCGAGGACGAACGCTTCTGGGATCACAACGGCGTGGACTGGAAGCGGACGGTGGGCGCTATGGCAAACCTGGTCGTCAACCGTATGTTCCACGTCGGCTCGACCGAGTACGGCGGCTCCACCATCACCCAACAGCTCATCCGTGTCACCACGCAGGAAAAAGACCACACCATCAAGCGTAAGGTCAATGAGATCCTCGCCGCCATCGAGCTGGAGCGCAACGAAAGCACCAAACGGGAGGTACTGGAGGCGTACCTCAACAATATGCCGCTGACCGGCGAGCTGGTCGGTGTGGGTATCGGCGCGCGCTACTATTTCGGCAAAGAGGTGCAGGAGCTTGACCTTGCCGAAGCGGCGGCGCTGGTCAGTATCACCAATAACCCGAGCCTGTATGACCCGTATCAGCACCCCGAAAATGTGCGTCAGCGTCAGCGGATTGTGCTTGCCAAGATGTATGAGCTCGGGATGATCTCCAAAGAGGAATATATCCAGGCGTACAATGAGGAGCTGGTCATCAAGAGCAGTGCCGTACACCAGACGGTGCAGGATTACTACACCGACCTGGTGGTCGAGGACGTCATCGACGACCTGATGGAGGAATACGGCTACACCTATAACTATGCCGAAAATATCGTGTTCTACGGCGGATTGTCGATCTATTCCGCCGAGGACCCCGACACCCAGCACGCGATCGAAGCGATCTATGCGAACGAAAAGAACTTCCCGACCCATCTGAAAAAGGACAAGGAGGATCCGCAAACCGCGTTTTTCGCGGTAGACTACACCGGCAAGGTGGTCGCGACCATCGGCGGACGGGGCGATAAGACCGCCAACCGGGTGCTCAACCGTTCCACCCAGTCGATGCGCTCCCCCGGATCGTCTATCAAGCCGCTGACCTCCTACGGCCCGTCGGTCGCGCTGGATATGGTGCATTATTCCTCGGTCATGCGGGATGCGCCCATCACACTGCCCAACGGCACCAAATGGCCGCATAACTACGAGGCACGCGGCACACCCGACCGCGGCAATGTCCTGCTCGGTGTCGCTTTGCAGAAATCGCTCAACACCGTCGCGGCGCGTCTGGTGCAAAATCTGACCCCGCAACGTAGCTTTGACTACGCGACCAATACGTTCGGTCTATCCACACTGGTGAACAATCAGGAAATCAACGGCAAGGTCGTTTCGGACGTCGATTTGGCGCCTATGGCGCTCGGTGCATTCACCATCGGCGTGACCGCGCGGGATATGGCGGCGGGCTATGCCGTGTATGGCAGCGGCGGCTTCTACAACAAGCCCTATACCTATTATAAAGTTCTGCGCGGCGAGGACGAGCAGACTTCCACCCTGCTCATCGGCGGGCAGAAATCCACGATGGTGCTGGATGAACAGACCTGCTATGTGATGATCAAGCTGATGGAGCGCGTCACCACGCTCGGTACGGCGGCGGGCCTCAACAAGTCGTGGCCCGGCTGGTTGGTGTATGCCAAGACCGGCACCTCCGAAAACGAAAAGGATGTGTATTTCGCCGGCGGCACCGGATATTATGCCGCGGCAAGCTGGTTCGGCTATGATAACAACACCGTGCTGACCAAGGGAGCGCAGACCTCCGCCGCCCGCAATCTGTGGAATCTGGCGATGAAAGAGCTCCACAAGGGCAAGCCGATCAAGAACTTCGAGAAGCCCAGCGGCATCGTCACGGCGAAATATTGCACCGCGACCGGTCTGCTGGCGACCGACGGTTGTCCGTCCACCGATACCGGCACCTATAAGTCGTCCAATGTGCCGGAGTATTGCGATAAGCACGGCGCAGGAAGCGGGATCTCTACGACCGGCACCACGACCGCCGCGTCCTCCGGCACCGACGAAACGACTGCCGGCGCCGCCGCGCCGACCGAGATCGGGCAGGATGAGCCGACCCCGACCACCCCGTCTCCTCAAGAGGAGGACGAGGATGATGGCGATAATCGCAACCCGTTTTTCCCGTTTTTTCCATTTTGAACTTGAGTAAAGGATGAGTAAATCTATGATAGCTATTGCCATTTTGGGACACGGCGTCGTCGGCTCCGGCGTCGCCGAGGTCTTACAGCATAATGCCGCAGGCATCGCTGCCAAGGCGGGAGACAAGATCGCGGTCAAGCGTATCCTTGACCTGCGCACCTTCCCGGAATTGAGCTATGCGGACATTTTCACCACCCGCTTTGAGGACATCCTCGAGGATGAGGAAATACGCATCGTCGTCGAGACGATGGGCGGGCTTCATCCGGCGTATGATTATGTTAAGGCGTGCCTGTTGCGCGGCAAGAGCGTCGTCACCTCTAATAAGGAGCTGGTGGCGGCGAAGGGCGCGGAGCTGCTTGCCATCGCGCGGGAAAACAACCTCAACTTTCTGTTTGAGGCGAGCGTCGGCGGCGGTATCCCGATCCTGCGCCCGATCGACCAGTGCCTGGCGGCAAACGAGGTGTTCGAGATCGCCGGTATCCTCAACGGCACGACCAACTTTATGCTGACCCGGATGATCCGGGATAAGATGTCCTTTGACGGCGCGCTGGCGCTGGCGCAGAAGCTCGGCTATGCCGAGCGCAACCCCGCCTCCGATGTCGAGGGAATGGACGCCTGCCGCAAGATCTGTATTCTGGCATCGCTTGCCTTCGGCAAGCACGTCTATCCCGATGCGGTCTATACCGAGGGCATCACTGCGATCACCGAGGCGGATGTCGCCTATGCCGCGGCGTGCGGCGGGGTGATTAAGCTGGTCGGCAAGGCGACCCGTACCGAGGACGGGCATCTGTTTGTGATGGTCGCACCGATGATCCTGCCGAAGGAAAATCTGCTGGCGGATGTTGATGATGTGTTCAACGGCATTATGGTGCGCGGCGACAGCGTCGGCGACGTGGTATTCGTCGGACGCGGCGCGGGCAAGCTTCCCACCGCCAGCGCGGTGGTGGCGGACGTCATCGACGAGGTCAAGCACTTGCACGCCCGCAAGTACCTGTTCTGGGGCGAGGCGGAGGACGGCTATGTGCGGGATCACCGGCTGGCACCCGCGTCGATGCTGGTGCGCTTCAGTTTTGAAAAGGATGCCCGTGCGCTGGTGCAGATCGGACAGACCTTCGGCGATGTGCGGATGATCACCGTCCCCGACGCACCGGAAAACGAGGTGGCATTCATTACTCCGTGTATGCCGGAATATATGTTGGAGGAGAAGATCGCCTCCCTGCAGGGAATGGAGCTCAAGCGGGCTATCCGGCTGTACAGCCATATATAATAGAGGAGAATAGATATGCTGATCGTACAGAAATTCGGCGGCAGCTCGGTGGCAAATGCCGAGCGCGTCCGTCACGTGGCGGAGCTGGTCACGGAAAAATACAAAGAGGGCAACGATGTTGTCGTGGTGGTCTCGGCGCAGGGCGATACGACGGATGATCTGATCGCCAAGGCGGAGGAGATCAACGAAGCCGCCGGCAAGCGGGAAATGGATATGCTGATGGCGGCGGGAGAGCAGATCTCCATCGCGTTGCTCGCCATGGCGATCGAAAAGCTGGGATGCCCGGCGGTGTCGCTGCTCGGCTGGCAGGCGGGCTTTGAGACCAACAGTCAGTATGGCTCCGCCCGCATCAAGCGTGTCAACCCGGAGCGTATCCGTTCCGAGCTTGACCGCAAGCGCATCGTCGTGGTCGCGGGATTCCAGGGGCTGAATAAATACGACGATCTGACGACGCTCGGACGCGGCGGCTCGGACACCAGCGCGGTGGCGATCGCGGCGTCGATGCACGCCGATCTGTGCCAGATCTACACCGACGTGGAGGGCGTGTATACCGCCGATCCGCGCAAGGTCACGAATACCCGCAAGCTCAATGAGATCACCTATGACGAAATGCTGGAAATGGCGACCTCCGGTGCGCAGGTGCTCAATAACCGCTCGGTGGAAATGGCGAAGAAATACAATGTCGAGCTGGAAGTGCTTTCCAGTATGAAAAAAGCGACCGGAACGAAGGTCAGGGAGGTAACGAAGATGGAATCTATGATGATAAAAGGCGTGGCAAAGGACGACGGCATCGCCCGTGTGTCCATTACGGCTCTGCCGGATAATCCCGGTATCGCGTTCAAGGTGTTTTCCCGTGTCGCGGCGGCGCATATCACGGTGGATAATATCTTGCAATCCATCGGACGCAACGGCACCAAGGATATTGCTTTCACCGTTCCTGCCAAGAGTGCGCAGAATGCGGTGGATGCGTTGCAGGATTACTGCGATATGATGGGCGCGGAGAGCCTTTCCTATGACAGCGACGTGGCGAAGGTGTCCATCATCGGCGCGGGTATGGAAACGCATGAGGGTGTTGCGTCAAAAATGTTTGAGGCGCTGGCGGATGCCGCGATCAATATTCAGATGATCTCGTCGAGCGAGATCCGTGTGTCGGTCGTGGTGGATAAAAAGGATGCCGACCGCGCTGTTCAGGCGGTACATAGCAAGTTTTTTGACGAATGACCGGCCCGCGGGGGAGGAATGTCTCCTCCGCGGTGTTCCTTTTGCCATGATACCCGGCAGGGCTCCGGGTTAAATATAAAAGGGGGTAACAATCAATGCGATCCTTCAAGCACGGTGTTCATCCGGCTGACGGAAAAGCACTGACCGCCGATGCGGCGATCGGAGCATTCCGCCCGACGGGTGAGGCGGTCTATCCGCTGGCACAGCACATCGGCGCACCGGCAAAGCCGGTCGTGGCGGTGGGTGATCGCGTCCTGGTGGGGCAAATGCTCGCCGAGCCGGGCGGGTTTATGTCCACGGCGATATGCAGTGCGGTGTCCGGCACGGTCAAGGCGATCGAGCCGCGACGCACCATCAACGGTGCATCGGTGATGTCGGTGGTGATCGACAACGATGGTGCTTTCGAAACGATGCCGGAATACGGGCAGGAGCGGGATCCCGCCACGCTGTCCAATGAGGAAATACTGAATATCATCCGCGACGCGGGCATCGTCGGACAGGGCGGTGCGGGCTTCCCGACCCATGTCAAGCTGACGATGAAGCCGGGCGTTTCGCCCGATACCGTTATCGTCAATGCCGCCGAGTGCGAGCCGTATCTCACCTCGGACTATCGGATGATGATGGAAATGACGGATAAGCTGGTCGCCGGTCTGGAGATCGTTTTACAGCTTTTCCCCGATGCGCGCGGCGTGTTCGGGATCGAGACGAATAAGCCGCAGGCGATCCGCCTGCTGACCGAAAAGACGGCGGACAAGGCGCGCATCTCCGTGATGCCGCTCAAGGTCAAGTACCCGCAGGGCGGTGAGCGGATGCTCATTCACGCCGTGACCGGGCGGGACATCTGCTCGTCACAGCTCCCGATCAACGCTGGTTGCGTCGTCATCAATGTGTCCACGGTCGTTTCCATTTTCAACGCGGTGTGCCTGCACATCCCGCAGATCACCACTGTGATGACCGTCACCGGTGACGCGGCGGCAACCCCCTGCAATCTGGCGGTGCCGGTCGGCAGTGACCACGCCGAGGTGCTGGCGGCGGGCGGCGGCTTCAAGACCGAGCCGGAGAAGATCATTTCCGGCGGCCCGATGATGGGCGTGGCGATGACCGATCTGCATGTGCCGGTGACCAAGACCTCCTCCTCCATCCTCGGGATGGTACACGATGAGGTCGCGGCATTTGAGCCGACCGCGTGCATCCGTTGCGGACGCTGTGTCGAGGCTTGCCCCGAAATGCTGGTGCCGACGCTGTTGGCGGAATACGCCGACGCCGCCGACCTTGCGGGCTTTGAGGCACATAACGGTATGGAATGTATCGAGTGCGGATGCTGTACATTCGTTTGCCCGGCAAAGCGCCGGCTGACGCAGAGCTTCAAATACGCGCGCTCCGCTGTGGCGGCTGAACGCCGACGGAAAGCGGCGGAGGAAAAGAAAAAGCAGGAAGAAGCGGCGAAAGGAGAGATCAAGGTATGAAAAACGCATCGGTTTCTCCCCATATCCGCAGTCGCGCGACCACCGCATCGGTGATGCGGGATGTCGCTATCGCGCTGACCCCCGCGATGCTGTTCGGCGTGTTCGTTTTCGGTCTGCGGGCGTTGGTGGTCATTGCGGTCAGCGTTGCCACATGTATGCTGACCGAGTACATCTATCAAAAATTGATGAAAAAGCCGGTCACGGTGTCCGACGGCTCGGCGCTGGTGACGGGGCTGATCCTGGCGATGAACCTGCCGGCGTCGGTGACGTGGTGGGTGCCGTTGCTCGGCGGTGTGTTTGCCATTTTGGTGGTCAAGCAGTTGTTCGGCGGGCTGGGGCAGAATATCATGAACCCTGCGCTGGCGGCGCGTTGCTTCCTGCTCATTTCGTTCCCGAAGATGGTCGGCGCCGGGATGCCGGCGGTCAATGCCGACACGCTCTTCGGCACGGATGCGCTGGCGGGCTTTGGTCAGCGGATGACCACCTGGACGGTGGATGCCGGCACGACGGCGACCCCGCTGGCGGCATTGCGCGCGGGTGAGGAGATTGATCTGCTCCAAGCACTTTTCGGTATGCACTCCGGCTGTATCGGTGAGACCTGCTCGATGGCGATCCTGCTCGGCGCGATCTATATGCTCGCGCGCGGGGTCATCTCCTGGCGGATCCCCGGCACCTATCTGGTCAGCACGGCGGTGTTTGTGTTCCTGTTCAATCTGTTTGCGGGCAACGGCGTTATGCCGCTCTATGATGTTGCCGGGCATCTCCTGACCGGCGGCTTGCTGGCGGGTGCGGTCTTTATGGCGACCGATTATGTCACCAGTCCGATCACCCCGGTCGGGCAGATCGTTTACGGCATCCTGCTCGGCTTCCTGACGGGGATGTTCCGCGTATTCGGTAGCTCAGCGGAGGGCGTGTCCTACGCCATCATCATCGGCAATACGCTGGTGCCGCTGATCGAGCGCATCACGATGCCCCGTGCCTTCGGCAAATCCAAAAAGGGAGGTGCCGCGGCATGAAAAAGATCATCAAAAACACCTTGATCCTGTTGGCGATCACCTTGGTCGCGGGCGTGGCGCTTTCGTATGTATATCAGTTGACGAAAGACCCGATCGCCGCGGCGCAGGCGGCGGCAAAGGAGGCGGCGTACAAATCGGTGATGACCGAGGCGACTGCTTTTGATGCGATCGACGGTATTGACGAAAAGATCACCGCCTTCAACGAGGCAAAAGCCGCCGGCAAGCCCGCGCCCACCGTGGCGGAGGCGCTGACGGCAAAGAATGCCGCGGGCGAGGCGCTCGGGTATGTGCTGACCGTGTCCGCCAAGGGCTACGGCGGACAGGTCAAGATCGCGCTCGGAATCGACACCGCCGGCACGATCACGGGCTATGCGGTGCTGGATTGCAGTGGCGAGACCGCCGGCTTCGGTGCCCGGTGCAAGGATGCCGATATTGCGGCGCAATTCCCCGGAAAAACCTCCGCCGATGAGCTGGACGGCATCAGCGGCGCGACCTATACGACCAAGGCGCTGAAAGCGGAAACGCAGGCGGCGATTGATTTTGTCAAAGAGTTGGGAGGGATCGCGTGATGTTGAAGAAAGCATTTGAGCGCATTTTCAACGGCGTCATCAAGGAAAATCCCACCTTTGTGTTGATGCTCGGAATGTGCGCAACTCTGGCGGTCACGACCAAGGCAAGCAACGGGCTCGGCATGGGCTTATCCACCGCGGCGGTGCTGGTGCTGTCCAATCTGATGATTTCGCTTCTGCGCAAGATCATCCCCGACAGCGTGCGTATGCCGGCGTATATCGTCGTCATCGCGTCGTTCGTCACCATCATACAGATGGTCATTCAGGCGTATGTGCCGAGCTTGTATGAGTCGCTCGGTATCTTCATCCCGCTGATCGTCGTCAACTGCATCATACTCGGCCGCGCCGAGGCGTATGCGTCGAAAAATAACGCGTTCCTGTCGGTATTCGACGGGATCGGTATGGGGCTTGGCTTCACCTGCTCGCTGACGGTCATCGGTGCGGTGCGGGAGCTGCTCGGCAACGGCACGGTGTTTGATGTCAAGATTATGCCGAGCGCGTATGTACCGATCGGCATCATCGTGATGGCACCGGGCGCGTTCTTTGTGCTGGCGTTCATCAATGCGCTGATGGCGAAGCTGAGAATGAAGAAAAATCCCGGCGCGGCGGCGGATAGTGAGCTTGCGTGCGGCGGCAACTGCGCCGGCTGTGCCGGATGCGCCGCGGCGCTGAACCACTCCCGCGTCGATGAGCAGACCGCCGAAAAGGAGCGCCTGCTGGCAGAGGAAAAAGCCAGAAAGGCGCAGGCGGCAAAGGAGGCGGCGGCAAAAGCCAAGGAAGCCGTTGCCGCAACGGAAGGAGGGGCTGACCGATGATCGGAGTGTTATTGCTGACCTTGCTTACGACCGCGCTGATCAATAACGTGGTCCTCAGCCAGTTCCTCGGGCTTTGCCCGTTCCTCGGCGTGTCGAAAAGCGTCAAAACAGCGGCAGGTATGGGTGCCGCGGTCATTTTCGTCATCACGCTGTCCTCCGCGTTGACCAGCGTGATCTATCAGTATGTGCTGGTCGCACTCAACCTGACCTATATGAACACCATCGTGTTCATTCTCGTGATCGCGGCGCTGGTCCAGCTGGTGGAAATGGTGCTCAAGAAGATCTCCCCGTCGCTGTATAACGCGCTCGGCGTGTATCTGCCGCTGATCACCACCAACTGCGCCGTGCTCGGCGTGGCGCTTACCAATGTCGAGGAGGGCAACGATCTGCTGATGAGCGTTGTCACCGGCTTCGGCACGGCGCTCGGCTTTGCCATCGCCATCATCATTATGGCGGGTCTGCGGGAGAAAATGGTGCACAATGACGTGCCGAAGCCCTTCCGGGGTATGCCGATCGTCCTGCTGACATCGGGGTTGATGGCGATTGCCTTCTCCGGTTTCTCCGGGCTGAATTTCGGTTAATTTCACGAGTATTTTAACAAAGCATAACGGAAAATCCGCCAGCTCAAACCGGGCTTGGATTATTCCTGTTAGGCTAAGGAGGTGCGCGATATGTTAGAAGGTATATTGATCGCCGCTGCGATCATCGGCGGTTTGAGTATTCTGATCGGTATTCTGCTCGGCGTGATCGGCAAGATCTTTGCCGTGCAAACGGATGAGCGCGAGGTCGCGGTGCGCGGGGCGCTCCCCGGCAATAACTGCGGCGGATGCGGCTTTGCCGGATGCGACGCGCTTGCCAAAGCCATCGCCGTGGGCGAGGCCCCGGTCAACGCCTGCCCGGTCGGCGGCAATGATGCCGCCAAAGCCATCGCCGCCGTAATGGGTGTCGAGGCGACCGAGACGGAGCGGCAGGTGGCGTATGTGCAATGCGCCGGCACCTGCGACAAGGCAAAGCTTGATTATCACTATTTCGGTGCCAACGATTGCCGCCAGGCGGCAGTCGCGCCCGGTCACGCGGGCAAGGCGTGCTCGTTCGGATGCTACGGCTTCGGCACCTGCGCCTCGGTCTGCTCCGAAAACGCGATCCGCATAGCGGACGGCATCGCGCAGGTCGATCCGGCGCTGTGTAAGGGATGCGGTCAGTGTGTCAAGGCTTGCCCGCAACACCTCATCGCGATGCGCCCGGAGAGCGCAAAGGTCGCGGTGCGCTGTTCCTCCAATGCCGCCGGCAAAGCGGTGAAGGCGGCGTGCGCGGCGGGCTGTATCGGGTGCGGTATCTGCCAAAAGAACTGCCCGAGCGAGGCGATCAAGGTCGAAAACAATGTTGCCCGGGTGGATCAGACGCTTTGCACCGGATGCGGTGTCTGCGCGTCCAAGTGCCCGGTCAAGGTGATCGAATTACTGTAATAAGAGAGCAACGCCGGGCGCACACCGTATCGGTGCGCCCGGCGTTTGCCCGTGTAGCCCGTCCGGCTCTGTGGAGGTGCGGTGAATGAACAAGCGGATCGTCTGTATCGCGCTCTGCCTGCTGATGGCAGGGGGCTTGTTCGGCTGCGCCGCGCCGCAGGAAAAGCATACGGCGGACTACTGGGAGCTGTTCGATACCGCCTCCTCCATCACGGTCTATGGCAGGACAGACGCGCAGTTTGCCGCCGAGGAAAAGGAGCTGCATCGGTTTTTGACCGAATATCATCAGCTCTGCGATATTTACCACGACTATGACGGGCTGGTGAACCTCAAAGCGGTCAACGATGCCGCCGGACAGCCGGTCACGGTGGACGCGCGGCTGATCGACCTGCTGACCTACGGGCTGGATGCCTACCGGCAGACCGACGGGCGGGTGAATATCATGCTCGGGTCGGTGCTGGTGCTGTGGCACGAGTGCCGGGAGGCGGCGACCGAAAATCCCGATGCCGCGACCCTGCCGGATGACGCGGCACTGCACGCGGCGGCGGCGCATACGGCGATCGACAGTCTCATCATCGACCGCGCGGCGGGGACGGTGCAGATCACCGATCCGCTGGCGCGGCTGGATGTCGGCGCGATCGCCAAGGGGTATGTGACCGAGCGGGCGGCGGAATACGCCCGCGATACGCTCGGCTGGACGAGCGCCCTGCTCAATATCGGCGGCAATATCCGCGCGATCGGGAAAAAACCGGGCGATAAGCCGTTTACGGTCGGCATACAAAATCCCGACACCTCGTCGGCAAAGACCTATGTGGATACCGTATCGCTGTGCGATGCCGCCGCTGTGACCAGTGGCGACTATCAGCGGTTTTTCACCGTGGACGGAGTGCGCTACGGACATATCATTGATAAGGATACACTGTATCCCGCGCGGTATATGCGCTCGGTCAGCATTGTCTGCGCCGACAGCGCGCTGGCGGATGTGCTGTCCACGGCGCTGTTTTCGATGCCGGTGGAGGAGGGGCTGTCCCTACTCGCGCACTTTGACGGCGCGGCGGTGTATGTCACTACGGACGGCACTGTGCGGTATTCGCCGGGCTTTGACGGGAAAGGAACGGGGCTATGACGCGCAAATCGGAGTATCGCTGGCGACGGGGAGATACCGTGCTGGCGGCGATCGTTATCGCGGTCGCGCTGGTGCTGATACCGATGCTGTTTGCCGTATTCCGCGCCGGGACGACGGTGCAGGTGATGGTGGACGGCGCGGTGGTCGCGCGGTTTCCGCTTGCCGAGGAGCGCACCTATACCATTCACGGGGCGGACGGCGGCGTGAACACGCTGGTCATCCGCGGCGGACAAGCCACCGTCACCGATGCGGACTGTCCCGACCGGCTGTGCGTGCATCAGCACGCGATTTCCCGCGCCGGGCAGAGCATCATCTGTCTGCCGCACCGGGTCATGGTGACGGTCGTCGGCGGTCAGCCGGCGGTGGACGGGGAGGTGTGACGCGATGTCGAAAGGGAAAGGCAGGGTCGCCCTCTACGGGCTGATGGTAGCACTCGCGTTTGTATTGAGCTATCTGGAGGCGCTGTTCCCGTTGCCGATCGGCATCCCGGGCATCAAGCTGGGGCTTGCCAATCTGGTGGTGGTTGTGGCGCTGTACCGGCTGGGTGCCGGGCACGCGCTGGGGATCTCCTGCGTGCGGATATTGCTGGCGGGGCTGACCTTCGGCAGTCCCGTGACGATGATCTACAGCTTTTGCGGCGGGCTGATGAGCTTCGCCGCGATGGTGCTTTGCCGCCGCACCGGGCGGTTGAGCGTCTACGGTGTCAGTATGGCGGGCGGCGTTTTTCACAATGTCGGTCAGATCCTGGCGGCAATGGCGGCGCTCCAAACGGTGCAGGTGGCGTGGTATTTGCCGATTTTGCTCCCGGTCGGTCTGCTGACCGGAGGGCTCAACGGCTTTTTGGCGGCGCAGATACAGCGCCGATCGACGGGAAAGGGGCAAGCCGGCGGTGATTGTGACCCGGGATAAAATGTTTTATAAATCGCTGTTCGCACTGGCGATCCCGATGATATTGCAAAATCTCATCACCTACGGGGTCGGACTGGCGGACAACCTGATGATCGGCTCGCTGGGGGACAGCGCCGTCAGCGGCGTGTATCTCGGCAACCAGATACAGACGGTCCTGCAGGTCATCAGCGTCGGCATCGAGGGCGGTATTCTGCTTTTGGCGGCGCAGTATTGGGGCAAGCGCGAGGTGGATAGCGTGCGCCGGATCGTGTCGATCGGTCTGCGGTTTTCGATCGGGCTGGGTACGCTGTTCACGGTGGTCTGCGCGGCATTTCCGCGGTTCGTGTTGCGTATTTTCACCTCCGAGCCGGGGGTCATCGAGCAGGGGATGGAATACCTCGTCGTCGTTTGCTGGTCGTTTTTCTTCTTCTGCGTCACGCAGGCACTGATCGTGTCGATGCGCTCGGTCGAGGTCGCGCTGATCGGGCTGTGGGTGTCGCTTTCCTCCCTCGTGGTGGATGTGGCGCTCAACTATGTGCTGATCTTCGGCAAGCTCGGCTTCCCCGCCATGGGGGTGCGCGGCGCGGCGATCGCCACACTGATCGCCCGCATCACCGAAACGCTGATCATGGTCGTCTATGTCGGCGTAGTGGATCGAAGGCTACGGTTTCGGCTGTCCGACCTGCGCCCGATCGATCGCACGCTGTTGCGGGATTTTATCCGCTACGGTCTGCCGATCGTGGCGGGACAGCTGGTGTGGGGGAGCAATCTCCTTGCCAACAGCATCATTCTCGGACGCTTCAATGAGGCGGTCATCACCGGCAACAGCCTTGCCAATACGGTGAATAACCTGATGTATGTCGCGATGAACGGCTTTTCCGGGGCGGTAGGCATCGTCATCGGCAAGACCGTCGGCTCGGGGGATATTTCCCGCATCAAGGAGTATGCCCGCACCGTCCAGCTTTTGTTTTTGGGGCTGGGTCTGCTGACCAGCGCCACCTTCTTTACGATGCGCGACCCGTTCATTTCGCTGTATCAGATCAGCGAGGAGGCGGCGGGCTATGCGCGGCAGTTCATTTCGGTGCTGGTCGTGACCTGCATCGGCACCTGCTACCAGTGCGCGTGCCTGTTCGGACTGGTCAAATCGGGCGGCGATGTGTCATTTGTGATGAAAAACGACGCTATCCACATTTTCGGCATCGTTATTCCGCTGTCGGTGGCGGCATTGCTGACCGGGTTTCCGCCGGTCGTGGTATTTATGTGCCTCAAGGCCGACCAGATACTTAAGTGCATCCCGGCATTTTTTAAGATCCGTCGGTACGATTGGATGAAAAATCTGACCCGTTCGACACAAAATAAGGAGCAGTGACTATGTTTGTTTATGAAATGCACCAGCATACCGCCGGCCCGAGCGACTGCGGTCAGATCGACCCCGCCGGCGCGGTGAATGCGCTCAGGGCGAGCGGCTTTGCGGGGATGGTGCTGACCAATCATTTCATCCACGGCAATACCGGTATCCGCCGCAATCTGCCGTGGGCGGATTTCGTTTACCCGTATGAGGAGGCGTACTGCGAGGCGGTCAAGGCGGGCAGACGGTGCGGCTTTGATGTGCTGTTCGGTATGGAGGAGACCGTTCTTCCCGGCAAGGAGGTGCTGCTGTACGGTATTACGCCGGCGCTTTTCTACGACCATCCGGAGCTACGCGACGCGAAGCTGGAGGGCGGGCTCGGTTATCTGCGGTATTTGAGCGGGCTGGTACACGATGCCGGCGGGCTGGTGTATCAGGCGCATCCGTATCGCGTGCGGGCGTATATCCCCGACCCGTGGAATCCTCTGCCGCCGGAGTATCTGGACGGCGTGGAGACCGACAACCGCCATAACAGCCAACTGGAGAACAGCCGCGCGCTGGCTTTCGCGGAGGAAAACGGATTGCTGTGCTGTGCCGGGACGGATGACCACGTCGGTGAGACCGAAACGCGCTACGGCATCGTGACCGAGGAGCGCGTCGCGGACAATGAAACGCTGGTGCGCATCCTGCGGGATAGTCATTTCGAACTATACGTCCCGGAATGATTGGTTTGAAACATCTGCTCTCTTGATAATCGCTCTTGCAAACCCGGCGCGGGTTTGATATACTGAAAAAGAAAGGACGGGATAGAAATGGAAAAGTTGCTGTCTTTGGTGATCCCCGCCTACAATGAGGAAGAAAATATCGCTCACACCGCCGCGGTCGTGCGGGATATTCTGACGGCGGCGGAAATACCGTATGAGATCGTATTTATCAACGACGGCTCCAAGGATCATACCTGGGAGGCGATCGTCGCCGCCGCCGAAGCCGACCCCACGGTCAAGGGCGTGTGCTTTTCCCGCAATTTCGGGAAGGAGTCGGCGATGTTCGCCGGGCTGTACCACGCACAGGGTGCCTGCTGTGTCATTATGGACTGCGATCTGCAACACCCGCCCGAGAAAATCGTCGAAATGTACCGTCTATGGGAGCAGGGGTATGAGGTGGTCGAGGCGGTCAAGGCGGATCGCGGCAGGGAAAGCTTTGCCTACAAGGTGTCCGCCAAGTGCTTTTACGGGCTTATCAGCCACGCGACCGGCATTGATATGATGCGGGCATCGGATTTCAAGCTCCTTGACCGCAAGGCGATGAATGTCCTGCTCAATATGCAGGAGAAAAAAGCGTTTTTCCGCGCGCTGTCCTCGTGGATCGGATTCCGCACGACGCAGGTCGAGTTTGAGGTGCAGGAGCGTGCGGCGGGGCAGTCGAAGTGGTCGCCGAAATCGCTCATCAAATACGCGCTGTCCAATCTGACCTCATTTTCCACCGCGCCGATGCAGATCGTGACGGTGCTGGGGGTCGTGATGCTGGTATTCTCGCTGGTGCTGGGCATTTCGACGCTGTATAATAAAATCGTCGGAGCGGCGGCGGTCGGATTTACCACCGTCATCATGGTGCAGTTGTTCACCGGCAGTGTGCTGATGATCAGCATCGGCATCATCGGGTATTATATCGCCTGCATTTATGAGGAGATCAAGCAGCGTCCCCGTTTCATCGTGGAGGAAACGGTCGGCGATGTGCCGGACAAGCCGCCGGTAGGATGATAGACGCTAGACGATAGACGGTAGTCGCTAGACGATAAGGATTTCGGCTTGTGCGTAGCCGGAGGTTTGCACCCGTAAGGGCGCGCATTGCGCGCCCGCGGTGCGTCAAGGATGCCGCACCCTACGGCTCGCCATACGCGCCAAATCCAAAAACGACCCGTAGGTAACGGTCTTGACCGTTCCGTTGCCGAAAATCGGTACAAACTCCAACGGGTGCCTGCCCCTACGCGGTAGTTTCCGATGTGCAGGGTGAAATGATAACCCGCAGGGCGTGGACATTGTCCACGCCCTGCGGGTTATTCGGTATTTCGGCATCCGTACGAGCCGAAACCGTCTAATATCTAACGTCTGTTATCTTCCTTACAGTGCTTCGAGGAATGCCTGCAACCGGTCAGCGAGCAGGATATGTCCGGCATCATTCGGATGCAAGCCGTCGGGGATGAAACGGGCGCAGTTGGCTTCCACCGCCGGCTGGATGCCGCTGATGACGCGGGTATCCGCCACGGGGCAACCGTAATAGCCCGCCACCTCGCGGATGGCATCGGCGTATTCATCCAGCGTGGCAACATTGCGCACACCGCGCTCGTTGATGAGCCGCTCCTCCTCCAGCCGATGTAGCGGCGTCATAAACACGATCACCGCGCCGGGATAGCGGGTCATCAGCTTGCGGCAGAGGGTGTGCAGAGCGCCGTAGAAGGTGTCCGGCTCGCGGTCGGACATCCACCCGAACGGCGCGTCACCGTGACCGTAGTCATTGGTGCCGCCGAAAATAACGATCACATCCGCATCGGGGATCATCGTATCCGCGCGGCGCACGAAATCATCGTTCAGATGGTCGCTGTTTTGGTCGCGCTGGGGAGCGATGCGGCTCCCGCCGATGCCGTAGCCGAAAACCTCGGCGCCGGTGCGCTTGCCGATCAGCGACCAGAAGGTGTATTCCTTACCGGAGGTGCCGTGTCCCTCAGTGATGCTGTCGCCGAGGAAGCAAACCTTTTTCCCTTTTAATTCCATAGCCCTTTTTCTCCTTAAATGATCAGCGACTTGTCCGGGAATACCGGCTCGCAGGTGACATTCATCTGCATCCGCCGCAGGATGGATTCATCGCCGGATTTGAGGATCTGCGTCGAGTGAAGCTCACATCCCTTGAGCTTGGGTAGCTGTGCGACCGCCTTGGCGGCAATCTCGTCGGTCGCGGCGCAGATATACAGCGCCGTGAGGGTATCATCCAGCTTGAGTGCGCAGGATTCGCTGTGCAGGAGATTGGTCTTCAGATCGACGACCGGCTCCAGCACCGCGGGGCTCATCAGCAGGGTGCTTTTCGGGATGTCCGCCAGCACCTTGATCGCGTTCAGCACCGCGCCGGAGCACGCGCTGAGCAGCGGCGTCGCCTTGCCGGTGATGATGCGACCGTTCGGTAACTGGATGGCAACGGCGGGACTGCCGGCACGGTTGCTCTTTTCGAGCGCCGGCAACACCACCGCGCGATCCTCCCGGTGCAGATCGAGCTGTTGCATCAGCATTTTGAGCTTTTCCACCGTCTCGGGCTTTTCTCTGCCGAGGCGCAGATCGGTCATCGCCTTATAATACCGCCGGATGATCTCCTGGCAACTGGCTTCGCGGCAAATATCGTCATTGACGATCGCGTAGCCCGCCATATTGACCCCCATATCGGTCGGACTGCAATAGAACTTGTCATTACCGGTGATGCGGGCGAGGATGGTGCGTACCAGCGGGAATGCCTCCACATCGCGGTTATAATTGACGGTGGTGATACCGTAGGTCTCAAGATGGAACGGGTCGATCATATTGACGTCTTGCAGATCGGCGGTCGCCGCCTCGTAGGCAAGGTTGACCGGATGCTTGAGCGGCAGGTTCCAGATGGGGAAGGTCTCGTATTTGCCGTAGCCCGCCATCACGCCGCGGCGGTATTCGTGGTAGACCTGCGACAGGCAGGTGGCGAGCTTGCCGCTCCCGGGGCCGGGCGCGGTGACGACGACCAGCGGCTTGGTCGTTTCGATATAGGGGTTGGCACCGTAGCCGCTGTCGCTGACGATATGATCCACGTCCGCCGGATAGCCTTCGATCGGTCGGTGGATATAATTGCGGATGCCGAGCGCATCCAGCTTATTCTTGAATTGGTCGGCGGCGGCTTGTCCGGTATAGCGGGTTATGACCACGCTGTTGACCTCGATCCCCATCCCCTGCACCATACTGATCTGACGCAGCAGATCCATATCGTAGCTGATGCCGAGATCAGCGCGGATCTTATTTTTTTCGATATTATCGGCGCTGATGCAGAACATAATCTCCGCCTGGTCGCCCATAGCGCGCAGCAGCCGGATCTTGGCATCCGGTTCAAAGCCGGGCAGTACCCGCGCGGCGTGGTAGTCATCGAACAGCTTGCCGCCAAACTCCAGGTACAGCTTTCCGTTGAATTGGGAAATCCGTTCCAGAATATGTTCCTTTTGCTTCTGCATATAGAGTGCGTTGTCAAAGCCTTTTTCCATATTCCCACCGCCTTCAAAATCTATCTCTTATCATATCACACTTTTCGTACGCATACAAGAAAAAATTGCGAAAAATCGTTTAATCTGCCGTATAAATGCGCAGGTCAAACAAGCGATTCTGAATATTGGATTTTTGCCAGTCGATGCCGACTTCGCCGCCGTTTTCCGCCGGAACGGAGGCGGTGGTGACGGTCAGCACCGCCTCATTGTCGCGGTACAGCGTCAGCGTATGCCCCTGCCAGTCCAATCCGAAGACCTGATGTACGGCGGCGTGCGGCAGATCGCGGAAAAAGCCGAGCGGCTGACCGTTTTCCAGCAGGCAGATATAGGCGGCGCTGTCGAGGAAGCGCAGAGCAATATTGCCGACGCGCACCTGGGTATAAATGCCGTCGAGGTTATCGTCGTGCCACTTGCCGTTGGCGGTCTGGTGGGTGAACTCCATCCACATCCGCCCCCGCAGAGAGACGGTCTGCCGGGCGGCGATATGACCATCCGGCTCTTTCCAATAGGCGTAGAACTCGTGCAGATGGGTCTTGAGTGAGCAGTCGGTATCGCCTGTCCAGTGCGCTGGGTCGGAAAAGTCATCCGCGAACACCTCGTCCATTCCGGCGGCACGGTCGATGGGTCTGCCGGCGACGAAAACGGTCGTTTGCGCGGTGAAATGTCCGTCCAGCGTGGTGGCGTAAATGCGGGTGGTGCCGCCCTCGTGGGCGGTGACGATGCCGTAATCGTCCACCGAGGCGACCGCCGGGTAGGTACTGCTCCACAGCAGGGTCGGAACCGTCGCGTCCTGCGGGACGGCGACGGCGTGCAAGCATTTACCCTCGCACGGACGCAGGGCGAGCGTTTCCGGCAGGTCGGCTTCGATGCCGGTGACGGCTTTGACCGGGAGCGACACCCCATCCTGCGCGTTCAGTCGGCGCACCTGCGGCAGTATCGCCGCCTCCCAGATGCGGGCAAGCTTTTCGTTGCCGCGTGGCATCGGGTGACCGTCATCAAGTGGGCGGTCGGCATAGGCATTGGTCTGTCGCAAGCTACCCGGCTCGCACAGATCGACGATGCGCAGATCCCATCCGTGCGCGGCGCGGTAGGCATCGGTGTCAAGCTCCAGCAAATGGCGCACCAGCGACATATGCTTGTCGTCCGGGGGATAGCCGTAGTGGTCGTAATCGACCCCGGCATAGACCGTGACGGTCGGATTGGCGGTGAACAGCGTTTCCAGCAGGCGGTCGTACCGCTCGGTGATGCGGTCGAGATCACGGTTGTGTCCGAAATCGTTGGTGCCGATCAGCAATAGAATGATGTCCGCCTGCCGTACGGCTTCGGCGGTGGAGAGGGTGGCGGTATCGTTGTCCTCTTGTGCGATGAAAACGTCGCCTTGCGCGGCTTCGCCCCGGGCTTGTGCCAGCACGGCGCGCAACGAGTTGCCCGGCTCCAGGGCATCATCGCCGATCAGATAGCCGCAATAGCCGGCGTGATGCGCATAGCGCTCCGGCAGGCGTATGTCCCCCGACTTTTGTCCGCCGACAAAGGCGAAATCGACGCCGTCCTCATAAAGATACCGAAATAGCGCGTAGCGGTAGGCACTGCCGTTGCCGTCGCCCTCGGTGAGCGAGTCACCCATCGGGCAGATCTTGACTGTTCGCATCGTGGTTGCCCCCTTATTTTGCATTCGGCTCATTATAGCAAATCCCGCCCGAAAGGTCAACCCTTCGAGCGGCTGTATGCGCAGAATAAAGCGTATTTGTCTCCCGCTGTTTTGCATACCGGCGTGCGGATAGGTCGCACCGTTAAAGCAACCGTCCAACAAACAAAGAAAAGCCGCCCAAGGGCGGGGCAAGATAGGGAGCTTGTAGGTTTTGCAACATCCTTTTCCGTTTATACGGCGTCAAAACAGGTGGCAATCCGACAGGATTGCCATCTGTTTGTTCTTTGTCTAAACAAAAAATGATCGTTGCAAAACTGCTACGCACCGAAAGACAAAGCTTTTTGCTGTGAAACGCGGCAAAAGCCGCAGGACATACTGACGTATGCCTGCGGCTTTTAACAAAGTTTCGCACGAAAAGATTGTCTTTCGGCTACAATATCCCTATCTTGCCTCGCCCAAACGGTCGGTTTTTCTTTTTTTGCGAAAAAAAGCAAAAACATCTTTACTTGTCCGGCAAAATATGGTATAATACGGTATCTTTTGTCAGGAGGAGATTTCTTTGAGCGCAACTTTGTGGGTCATTTTGTGCACGATCGTCGCGTATATGATGATGATGATCGGCATCGGGTTTGCCGTCAGCAAGAAAACCAAGACGGCGAACGATTTCTATTTGGGCGGGCGCAAGCTCGGCCCGCTGGTCACGGCGATGAGCGCCGAAGCGTCGGATATGAGCGGATGGCTGTTGATGGGTCTTCCCGCCGTTGCGATGATGGGCGGTCTGGCAGAAGCAAGCTGGACAGCGATCGGACTGGCGATCGGCACCTATCTCAACTGGCTGTTCGTCGCGCGCCGCATCCGTCTTTACAGCAGTCACCTCGGCGCATTCACCCTACCGGACTTTTTCTGCAAGCGGTATCAGGATAAGCACCATATCACCACCCTTATCGCGGGGCTGATGATCGTCATTTTCTTTGTGCCGTATACCGCCTCCGGCTTTGCCGCGTGCGGCAAGCTGTTTGCATCGCTGTTCGGTATGCCGTATATGACCGCGATGCTCATCAGCGCCGCCGTCATCGTGATCTACTGCACCCTCGGCGGCTTCCTTGCCGCCTCCACCACCGACCTCGTGCAGAGCGTCATTATGACCATCGCCCTGCTGGTGGTCGTCGGCGTGGGCGAGGGGCTCACGCACGGCTTCGGCAATGTATTTGCCAATGTGCAGTCGATGCCCGGGTATCTCGATCTGTTCAAGGGCTTCAATGTCGGCACGGGTGAAACGATGAGCTACGGTGCTCTGCCGGTCGCGTCCACGATGGCGTGGGGTCTCGGCTATTTCGGTATGCCGCACATCCTGCTCCGCTTTATGGCGATCGAGGACGAAAACAAGCTCAAGACCTCCCGCCGTGTCGCCAGCATTTGGGTGGTCATTTCGATGACGATCGCCGTGCTGATCGGCGTCGTGGGCTACTCGCTGATGAAGGCAGGCATCCTGCCGACGTATGAGAACGCCACCGTCGCGGAGACGATCATCGTAGATATTGCAGGCTTCCTCGGCAAGTTCGGCTACATCCCCGCCTTTGCCGCCGGCATCATCCTTGCCGGTATCCTTGCTTCCACGATGTCCACGGCGGATAGCCAGCTGCTCGCCGCCGCCTCCGGCATTTCGCAGAACCTGGTGCAGGAGACCTTTGGGGTCAAGCTGTCCGCCAAAGCCTCGATATGGCTGGCGCGCATCTGCGTGATCGTGATCTCCATCGTGGCGGTATTCATCGCCGGTGATCCCAACAGCTCGGTATTCCGGGTCGTTTCGTTTGCGTGGGCGGGCTTCGGCGCTACCTTCGGGCCGCTGGTGCTGTTCTCGCTGTTCTGGAAGCGCACCACCCGCGCCGGTGCGATCGCCGGTATGATCGGCGGCGGCGCGATGGTCTTTGTGTGGAAATACGTCATCGCCCCGATGGGCGGCGTGCTGGCGATCTACGAATTGCTACCGGCGTTCATCTTCTCTGCACTGCTGATCGTTGTTGTATCCTTGCTCTCAAAGAAGCCGGACGAGGAGATCGTCCGCCAATTTGACGAGGTCAAAAGTCTGACCAAATAAGCGTATTTTTCACCTTTCAACCGCCGTTTTTTAAAAAAACGGCGGTTTTTCTTTTTTTTTCAATTTATGGGTTGACAAATTAGATTTATATATATATAATAATTCCGAATAGATGTCGCAGTTTATTCACTGATAATCGAAAGAGAGGTAGTATTGTAATGGCATTCTTTTCTAAAGCTCGGAAAGCAGTTGCCATCGTAGTCGCAGTTGCGGTATTGGCACCGTGCGTATTGCTCTGCGGCTTCAGTGCGTCAGCGGAAAACACCCTGGCTGGCAAGACGGCTTTGTTCGCCGGTGACAGCATTATGGCAGGCTGGCGTGATGGAGACGGCTATGTCGAAAACCGCGGTTGGTCAACCCGCATGCAAAAGTATTACGATATGACGGTGACCAATGCCGCCAAAGCCGGTTGGTCGTTGAGCACGATTCGCGAAGATTATAAGGGGCGCATTCGCACCCAGCTCACCGACAACCAGAATAACGACTATGACTATATCATCCTGGAGGGCGGCATCAACGATATTATCGGTGACGACCGCAACGATGATGCCCCCAGAACGCCGGTGTTGAAGGGCGCGATGACGGCGTCGGATGTGTTCACCGCCGATTCGTTTGATGTCGCCACCTTTGCCGGTGCGATGGAGGATCTTCTGTGCTGTGCCAAGACCTGTTTCCCCTACGCGAAGATCGGCTACATCGTCACCTATCAGACCCCACACGCCTACAGTACACGTGGGCAAGCCTCGGACACGGCGCTTACGGCGGAATATTTTGGCCTGGCGAAGCAGATCTGCGATAAGTGGGGCGTGTCGTATCTCGATTTCCACACCGATGCGTACACCGCGCTGTTCTATCCGAACGACAGTGCGAGCACCTATTTTAAGGATGACATCCATCTTAATCCCGCCGGCTACGATATGTCCGTCCCGTACGTCGCAGAGTGGATGGAGACGCTGACCGGAGGGGCCGAGCCGTCGGTTCCTGAGGTCGTCCCGTACGATTACGAAGATGTGGAGGCAAAGTATTACACCGCATCGGAGGGACCCATCCACGGTAATGGCTCCGGGCGCACCGTACTTACGGATTATGACCATACAAATGGTTCCGGTCAGTCGATGCAGCTGAAGATGAACCAGACAAACGATGATCAATACGCCCGTACCGTTGTGCGTCAATACGGCAGCGACGGCACAACCGCTAACGACTATAGAGTCATGACCGGTCGTCAGTATGTCGTGAGCTTCTGGGCATATAGCGTGGAAGCCCGCGAGGTCACGATGCGTCTCGGCACGATTTATAGCAATATCAGTGTTTATGTGGGAAACGGGGACGGAAGCAATATGAACCCGATCGAAGCGGAAACGGTGGTCGCTCTGACAGCCGGGACGTGGACAAAGGTCACCTTAACGATTCCGTTCGTCATCGGTGCCGACCACCTCAATGCCGAGATGGGCGAAAACGGCGGTTATCTCACGCTGGGCGCTTTGACAGCGGATTGCAATAATGAAGACAATATCCAATACCTCTATATTGATGATGTGACGGTCGAAGACAAAGGCTATCAGATCAATGTCAGCAACATCATCCGTGCCCCGCGCACGGCGGCGCTTTTCTGCTCCGATTCGCATGGCGCTCACGATCCGGATGCGGCAGATCAATCGGGAAAGCCCTCGGCGATTTACTACAATCAAACAAAAGACAGATATTATGCCGCTATGCGTGTGTTCGGTGAATACAACGATACCGGCGTCCATGATACGCTGAGCTTCGAGGGGCAGGGACTGCGCGTGATGGAGCGCGGTCTGCTGGTCGGCACCGACATCAATGTGACGCTCGGATCGAAAACGCTGGTCGGCAAGGTCGTTGTCTCCGGCAAAGACCTCAACAATTATTGGACCTACAACTACGATTCCAATACACTGCGATACAGCGTTCTGCTCAAAAACATCCCGGCCTCACGTGCGGATGAGAGCTTTGTTTTCCGCTCCTTTGTGAAGCTTGGCAACGGTCACTCTCGTTTGATCGTTTACAGTGATATACAACCCGGAC
>CALDHV010000044.1 GCA_937902305.1 uncultured Clostridia bacterium | reverse complement strand
GGGTGCAAAAAGTCCATATTTCGGTATCATTTGCCCATCCCATTTCCGACAGCGGTATGGTACGATGAGAAGGCGGTAAACTATTAGTTAAGGAGTGATTTATCTATGTCTTACACCGTCAAAAAGACCCCCGGCGACACCGCGTGGTTCCGAAACGACCGGTTCGGAATGTTCATCCACTTCGGTCTGTACGCGCTTCCGGCGCGCCACGAGTGGGTCAAGCACAACGAGTGCATTCCCGAGGAGCAATACCAAAAATATTTCGACCATTTCAACCCTGATCTGTTCGATGCTCGGGAATGGGCGCGGCAGGCAAAGGCCGCCGGTATGAAATATGCCGTGCTGACCGCCAAGCACCACGAGGGCTTCTGCCTCTTTGACAGCCAATATACCGACTACAAATCCACCAATACCCCGTTCGGGCGGGATATTGTACGGGAATATGTGGACGCCTTCCGCGCCGAAGGGCTGAAGATCGGCTTCTATTATTCCCTCATCGACTGGCATCATCCGGATTTTCCGATCGACTGCACTCACCCCCGCCGCCGTGACCCCGACGCGCAGGAGCAGGACAAGGGGCGCGATATGCGCAAATATGCGCAGTATATGCGCGACCAGGTCACGGAGCTGTTGACCAACTACGGGAAAATCAGCATTTTGTGGTTTGATTTTTCCTATTCCAAACCCGACCCGAACCTTCCGGACACCAAGCCGTGGATGCAATACGGCGGCGGCAAGGGCAAGAACGAATGGGAGGCGGAGGAGCTGATCGCGCTCGCCCGCAGACTGCAACCCGGCATCATCATCGACAACCGCACCGAAATCGACCAGGATCTGTGGACGCCGGAGCAATTCCAGCCGGATGACTGGGTGCGCGATGCCGCCACCGGGGAGCGCGTAACATGGGAGGTGTGCCAGACCTTCTCCGGCTCGTGGGGATACTACCGCGACGAGATGACCTGGAAATCTCCGAAAATGCTGGTGGATTTGCTGGTCAACACCGTCTCGCTCGGCGGCAATCTGCTGATGAATGTCGGGCCGACCTCGCGGGGGTATTTTGACCACCGTGCCGTGAGCTCGCTGGGCGTGTACGCCGACTGGATGCGGGTGAACAGCCGCTCGATCTACGGCTGTACGATGGCGGATGAGGAGTTTATCGCTCCGAACGGCACCCGGCTGACCCAATCCGAGGATGGCAAGCGGCTGTATATTCATCTGCAAGAGTACCCGTTCGGCAAGGTCGCCGTGGAGGGGCTGTGCGGCAAGGTCGCCTATGCCCAGTTCCTTTCGGACGGCAGTGAGGTGAAATATTCCGAGCGGTTCTCCGAAAACTCCGGCGGTGTCAACGGAACAAGCCTGGAGGGGAAGGTGTTCTTCTTCCTGCCCACCGTGCCCCCGACCGGGATCAGCCCGGTCATTGAAGTGTTTTTGCAGTAAAGCAAAGGCCGAAACAGGGAGATGAAATGGCACTTTATTAATGAATCGTTTGCCAGCGCACAAATGCGCGGCAAACATGAAGCGGCGGCACAGCTCGCATGAAGCGAAGTGCACTTCTTTCCCCTCCGTGTGGCGGAGCCACGCTTCATAGTGTGAAGCACTGCTTCATTTTTCATGCACCGCAGGTGCGCTT
>CALDHV010000043.1 GCA_937902305.1 uncultured Clostridia bacterium | reverse complement strand
AAAGGCGCGGTAATCACCGCCGCCGTCAGCGAGCGCAGACCGCTGATGGTCAGCGAGGACAGCCCGAGAGCACTGAAATAGCGCACGAACAGTCCCATTGTGCCCCATAGTATGCCCGCCGCTACAACGGCGGCGGTGCAGAGCGCCGGATAGGACTTTTGATTGGAGATCTTATCGTTTTTCATACCGTACCTCTAACCCGGCTGCCGTTACAGCAACAGCTTGACGATCATCCACACCAGCGCGACCGCGCCGACGGCAATGAGCAACCACCCCATCCAGTAGGACATATAGCCCTCATTTTTGTCCGGGCGCTCGTCGCCGTGATGCACCAACGGGTAGAGAAGCAGCTTAACCCCCGCCAAAATCAAACACACCATGCCGAATGCGCCGCACACGAGATTGCTGTCCGCGCCGAAGCACTGCATTACACACAGGGGGTATACGGAAATGAGCCACAGCCCATAGATCACTACCAGGCAAATGTCAAAAACGCGCCGACGCTTATGCCGCTTATCCATCGTTCCGTCTCCCCGTCAAAATGCGATCTTTGCGGCGATGTAGGCGTTAAGCTCCGCGATCGCCACCCGCTCCTGCTGCATCGTATCGCGGTCACGCACCGTCACACAGCCGTCGTTCTCGCTGTCGAAATCGTAGGTGATGCAGAACGGCGTACCGATCTCATCCTCGCGGCGGTAGCGCTTGCCGATCGAGCCGGCATCGTCGAAATCGACCATAAAGTCCTTCGCCAATTGGTTATGCACCGCCAGCGCCGCCTCGCTGAGCTTCTTGGACAGCGGCAGTACCGCCGCCTTGAACGGCGACAGAGCCGGGTGCAAATGCAATACCACGCGGGTATCGTTCTTCTCGGCGTCCACGACCTCCTCGTCATAGGCGTCACACAGCACCGCCAGCACACTGCGCTCCACGCCGAGGGACGGCTCGATGACATACGGGATATAGTGCTCGTTCGTTTCCTGGTCGAAATAGGTCAGATCCTTGCCGGAGGTATTTTGGTGCTGGGTCAGATCGTAGTCGGTACGATCCGCCACGCCCCACAGCTCACCCCAGCCGAACGGGAACAAAAACTCGAAATCGGTCGTCGCCTTGGAATAGAAGCACAGCTCCTCCGGGTCGTGATCCCGCAGGCGCAGATTTTCCTCCTTCAGCCCGATCGACAACAGCCAGTCACGGCAGAAAGAACGCCAGTAATTGAACCATTCGAGGTCGGTGCCGGGCTTGCAAAAGAACTCCAGCTCCATCTGCTCAAACTCCCGCACGCGGAAAATGAAGTTGCCGGGCGTGATCTCATTGCGGAAGGATTTGCCGATCTGACCGATGCCGAACGGTAGCTTGCGGCGCGTGGTGCGCTGGACGTTGGCGAAGTTGACGAAGATGCCCTGTGCGGTCTCCGGACGGAGATACACGGTGTTCTTCGCGTCCTCGGTCACGCCCTGGAAGGTCTTGAACATCAGATTGAACTGACGGATGTCGGTGAAATTGTGCTTGCCGCAGGTGGGGCAGGGGATGGTATGCTCCTCGATGAACGCTTTCATTTCCTCCTGGCTGAACGCGTCGATGGGCTTATCCAGCGTGACGCCGTTCTCGGCGCACCAATCCTCAATGAGCTTGTCCGCGCGGAAACGCTCGTGACATTCACGGCAGTCCATCAGCGGATCGGAAAAGCCTGCGAGGTGTCCGCTGGCGACCCAGGTCTGCGGGTTCATCAGGATGGCGGCGTCCAGACCCACGTTGTAGGGGTTGTCCTGGACGAAGGCCTTCCACCACGCCTTCTTGATGTTGTTCTTGAGTTCGACACCCAGAGGACCGTAGTCCCAGGTATTGGCAAGGCCGCCGTAGATTTCCGATCCGGGATACACGAAACCGCGGCCCTTCGCCAGAGCCACGATCTTATCCATGGTTTTTTCCATTTTCTACTCCCTTTCCAATTGTTCTTTTCATAACCAATGGAGTATAGCAGACTACCGTATACCGTGTCAAGACATTTGACACTTTTCGTCGTCACATTTACAGCGATTCGAGAAACTCCAGCGAACGGTAGCGCTCGCCCGTGTGATACTGCAGATAGGCCAGCACCGCGCGGCGCGTCTCCGTCCTCTCCTCTTCTCCCGGAAGCGCGGCGAAGACCGCGTTCTCCGGCGCATCCTGCACGTAGCGGAGCGCCTCGGCGGCGCCGCGGGAAAGCAGGTACCCGGCGGGATGGGACGGCTCGCAGGCCGGACAGACGAGGGAGCCGTTTTCGGGCAGAAAGCCCCAGGCGCCCTCCCCGTCGTACGCGGTCCCGCAGAAGGGGCAGGCGGAAAGATCCGCCCGGTAGCCGCTGTCGGACAGCAGGCGGAACAGGAAGGCCGACGCGGCCGACTGAGGATCC
>CALDHV010000042.1 GCA_937902305.1 uncultured Clostridia bacterium | reverse complement strand
CCTGCGCGACCTCGGCAATACGCTCATCGTGGTCGAGCACGACGAGGACACGATGCGCGCCGCCGACTGGATCGTGGATGTCGGGCCGGGCGCGGGCATCCACGGCGGCAATATCGTCTATTCCGGCACGGTGGACGGCATCCTCGACTGTCCCGCGTCGCTGACCGGGCAGTTTTTGAGCGGCAAGCGCCGCATCCCGGTGCCGGACACGCGCCGTCCCGGCAACGGAAATCTGCTGACCGTGCGCGGTGCGGCGGAGAACAACCTCAAAAATATCGACGTATCCTTTAGTCTCGGCGCGTTCAACTGCGTCACCGGCGTATCCGGCAGCGGCAAATCCTCGCTGGTCAACGCCATCGTGTATAAACGGCTCGAGCGCGACCTCAACCGGGCGCACATCCGCCCCGGCAAGCACGCCGCCATGGAGGGGCTGGAGCATCTCGACAAGGTCATCGCCATTGACCAATCTCCGATCGGGCGCAGTCCCCGCTCCAACCCCGCCACCTACACCGGCGTTTTCGACGATATTCGCAATCTGTACGCCGCGACCAATGATGCCAAGGTGCGCGGATACACCGCCGGGCGCTTTTCCTTCAATGTCAAGGGCGGTCGGTGCGAGGCGTGCCAGGGCGACGGCATTCTCAAGATCGAAATGAACTTCCTGCCGGACGTTTTCGTCCCGTGCGAGGTCTGCAACGGCAAGCGCTACAACCGCGAAACGCTGGAGGTGCGCTACAAGGGCAAAAACATCGCCGATGTGCTGGAAATGACCGTCGAGGAGGGCGCGGAGTTCTTCTCCGCGATCCCGAAGATCGCCCGCAAGCTCCAAACCCTGCAGGATGTAGGGCTGGGCTACATCCGCATCGGACAGCCCGCCACCACGCTGTCGGGCGGTGAAGCCCAGCGGGTCAAGCTGGCGACCGAGCTGTCCCGTCGCGCCACCGGGCGCACGGTGTATATTCTCGACGAGCCGACCACCGGACTGCACGCCGCGGATGTGGAACGGCTCATTGATGTCCTGCAACGGCTGGTGGACACCGGCAATACCGTCATCGTCATCGAGCACAATCTCGATGTCATCAAGGTGGCGGACCACATCATCGATCTCGGCCCCGAGGGCGGAGATCAGGGCGGCACGCTGGTGGCCGCCGGCACGCCGGAGGAGATCGCCGCCTGCCCGCAAAGCTATACCGGACAATATTTGAAAAAGGTATTGAATAAGGAGTAAAGTATGGAAAAGACATTTCACTATCGTCCCGAGGCGGGTCTGAGCCCGTATATCGGCCTCACAAGCTTCCAGCATTTCAACGGAGAAAAGCTGTATTCCGATGTCATCGTCGATCCCAACGGCGGGATGCTGGAAACAGAAAATCTCGAATGTTACCCGGTGCCGGAGGACGTCCCGGAGGACGGCAGGGCGCAGGGATATTACCCGCCATCCACGGTGGTATACATCCGTATGCTGTGGAAGGAGTTTGAGCCGCATCAAGGTGACTACCGCTATGAGGTCATCCGGGATGTTCTCGACGAGGCGGAACGGCACAGGCAGACGGTGATGTTCCGGCTGATCGCGCACAGCACCCGCGCCCGCGACGATGTGCCGGACTGGGTGCGGGAGATCGTCGATTGCCCGGAGCGCCCGGACGGGATGCGCAACAAAATGTCCCCCACCGATCCGCGCTTTTGGGAGCTGTTCGGCAACGCCGTGCGCCGCATCGGGGAACGCTTCGACCGCGACCCGCGACTGGATGCGGTGGACATCTCTCTCCCCGGCGCGTGGGGCGAGGGGCACAAGCTGGAGCTATTCAGTGAGGATATATTAGAGCGGCTGATCGACGATTACCTTGCCGCATTCCACGAAACACATCTGATCTCACAGATCTGCTCCCCCGCGATGGTCAACTATATCGTGAATAGCGGTCGCGCCGTCGGCTGGCGCGGGGACGGGGTCGGCACGCCGTATCATATCAACGAGTTTTACCCGCAACAGTTCGCCCGGATGCCGAAGGATCTGTGGAAGACCGCACCGGTGTCATTTGAGGCATACTGGTGGCTCGGCGAATGGCAACGGCAGGGATGGAGCTTGGATGAAATGGCGGAGGTACTGCTGAACTGGCATTTGAGTACATTCAATGCAAAATCCCTGCCCATCCCGTGGGACTGGCAGGAAAAAACCGACGAGTTCGTGCGCAAAATGGGCTATCATTACACCATCGACCGCGCGTCCTTCCCCGAGCGGTGCGCCGCAGGTCAGGTCTTTTCGCTGACCGTGGACATCGAAAATGTCGGGGTCGCGCCCATCTACCGCCCGCTCCCGCTCACGGTGCGTCTGATCGGAGACGGCACGACGGTCGAAACGATCGCCGCCGTCGATATTCGGCAATGGCTCCCCGGCAAGCATACCTTTTCCGCAAGCATCCCGCTCCCGGCGGATGCGCACGGCATCTGCGATGTCGAGATCGGCATCCTTGCCCCCGACGGCACGCAGGTGTATTTTGCCACCGATGCCGCGCCGGACGGCGCATTTTACCGCCTCGGCACGGTGGAGATCGGGTGAAAAAGGAGAGACAAAATGAAAACCGTAACGACCACCCTATCCGTGGGCGCGCAAGCGCAAAGGGAATATCCCATCATCCTGCTGTTGCATACGCCGCTCTATGCCGCCGATCTGTATGCCTTCAAGCGCGGCTTGCAGGAAAACGACCCGGCATATCTGATGAATGTCCCCGCCGCCGAAATGACGTATTATCCCCCCGATCGGGTGCGCCAGCAGACGGCGGACAAAACCACCGCCGAAGCATACGATTTCATCGTGCATTGCCCGCAGATCCAAGCGATCCTGGCGGGCCATCTGCATTTCGACTTTGAGGGCAAGGTCACACCGCGGCTGCCGCAGATCGTCACCGGCCGTTCCACCGTACGGACAGTAAACATTATATGAGGAGACAAAAAGCGGCGGTCACATCATCGTGACCGCCGCTTTTATCATTATAACCCTATATCCTTACAGATCGTCGGCGTCCTGCTGGGGCTTGCCGCCGTCGGCGGGACGACCGGTATAACTGCCGAGCGGATCGGTCAGAATATCCTTCGCCTGATCCGCAGGAGGCGTCTGCTTCTTTTCGGGGCAACACTTTTTGTCCTTCTTTGCCATCGGGCTCACCTGCCTTTCGGTCATAATAGCCGAAGGGAACCGAACCTGATCGGTTCCCTTCGGCTATAGTATGACCGGGCAGGTTTTATTTATGCACCGCTTTGGACAGCAAATACTTTGACCAATCAACATAGCACTTGGCGTAGATGTGTGTGCCGTCCGACGTCAGATCGGAGCGCAGATTGCCGTTGGCATCGTCGAAGATCTCATTAACATCGAGATAGAAAATATCCACCCCGTTGGCAAGCTTGGAATATGCCGTATTGAGCTTGTTGAGATTGGGGTTGTTGACCGTCTTGTCGGTGGACGACCGCTTCTGCGAAACGTGGATATTCGCGCACACGTATATGATCGCGTTGGGCTGAAGCGACCGAATCTTTTCGATAAACGCGGTGTAGCGATTGACGGTGGTATTGAAATTATACCCCACCTCGTTGATGCCGAGGCAGACATAGATCTTGCCGTACTGCTTCTTCTGCAACAGCGGAATGAGCTTGGTGTTACCCACCGAGCGGACGTTGACCGTTTCCTTTTCGACCTTATAAACGCTCATACCGACATTGACAAAGAAATCCATCGTGTCGATCTTGCCGTACAAGCGCAGGCCCTCGCCGCGGCTGTCACCGATAAACAACGCATCCGAAAAATACGAGGTGTCCAGATCCGGCAGGGACGCGGGGTACGTCGGAGCCACACCCTTGGCGGAGGTCGTAGCCGGGCGTTGCGCCTCGGTCGCGACGGTGGTGACGACCGTCGTCGTGGTAGGAGCAACAGTCGTTGTCATCTCCTCCTCCGGGAATATCACCGACTCGTCCGAGATCGGCTCATCCTTTGGGAACATCGCCGGGATGATAAACGGCAACGCCGCCACAAGTCCGACCACGAACACGATGGCGAAAATGAGATACGGCAATCCATTACGGCGCCGGACAGAATGTAAAGAACCGCGACGTGACATAGTAAATCCTCCTCATTATCAGAAACGGAAATACAGGAACGGATCATTCAGTCCCTGGTACAAGCAGTAGACGGCCATCCACCAGATGGCAAGCAAAGCGACACATTCGACCGAGGCAAGCACGACGCCGGCCTTTCCGCGAACGGCGGTCTTGCCGCGCAACCAAGTATAGGCACGTCGCGGCAGGGTGGTGGAAAACAGCAGACCCAGCAACAGCCAATGCCCATAGGTTGGTAAGAACCGCACAAAATCCTGCGGGAACGGCGCTGCGCCGGAAAAGAACGGGAACAGCCGTCCGAAGAAAATCGGCAGATCCGCCGTTTTGGTGATCGCGAACAGCGCCCACGTCACCGGGATGCACAGGAGCATATACAGATGTCCTACCCACCGATGCTTTTCAAGAAAATTACCGAAGCCGGTAAACTTTTCCAGCACCAGCAGCAGGAACAGCGTCAGTCCCCACAGCACGAAGTTCACCCCCGCGCCGTGCCATATCCCGGTGAACAGCCACACGATCAGCAGATTGCGCAAGGTTTTCCACTTTCCTCCGCGACTGCCGCCGAGCGGTATGTACACATATTCCCGAAACCAGCGTCCGAGCGTGATGTGCCACCGTCGCCAAAACTCGGTCATACTGACCGAAACATACGGGTCGCGGAAGTTCTCCGGCAGCTCGAAGCCGAGCATCCTGCCCAACCCGACCGCCATCAGCGAATAGCCGTAGAAATCGAAATACAGCTGGAAGCTGAACGCCGCAATGCTCATCCACGCGAGCGGCGTGCTGATGCTTTCATACCCCAGCGCCTCCACATCGTTCCAAAGCCCGCCGAGCTGATTGGCAAGGATGACCTTGAAGCCCAGACCGATGATGAACACCCGCAGACCGTCCACGATCCGGAAAAAACCCGTACGGCGCTCCCGCAACTCCGAACGCACCTCGTTGAAGGTAACGATCGGGCCGGCGATCAACTGCGGATACATCGTGATATATGTCCCGAGCGTGACCGGGTTGCGCTCCTCCGGGCAAGTCCCGCGGTACACATCGAACAGATAGGAAACCGCCTGGAAGGTGTAGAAGCTGATGCCGGCAGGCATCAATATCTGCGGCACCGGCAAACCCGTGCGGAATACCGCATTGAAGCTCTCCACCGTAAAGCCGAGGTATTTATACACGAACAGCCACACAAAGTGGAACACAAGTCCGACGATCAGGCATCGCTTCGGGTGCCCCGACACTCGCTTCATATACAGCGCCAACAGCCAGTCGAACGCCACCGTGCCGAGCAATAGGATCAGATGTCCCGGATGCCCCCACGAGCCGATCGCATAAAAAACCACACTGCCCGCCAACAACGCGACATTCCGGAAACGGGCGGGAACGAGCCAATATATTAACATGAAAATGGGTAAAAACAGAAAAAGAAATGGCAGGTCGCTGAATACCATTTTTATGCTCTCCTCATCAAAATCGGCTTGTCCTTTTTGTAAAACCGTGGTATGATAGTCAAAACATCAGTAAAGAAGGATCGAAAAATGACCTATACGCCTCTGCGGGATACCGTCGCATCGGAGATCGTTCCGTTTGCCGCCGCGCTGTGCGAAGAAAGCACCGCCGCGTGCGACTACGACCGTGAAAAGTGGCTGTATGTCCCCTGCCGCTTTCTGCCGTATCGGTATATCCTCGGCACGCGCGGCAAGCATCCGCTCATCTGCATCGGGATCAATCCCTCCACCGCTGTCCCCGGTGCGCTGGATAACACCCTCAAATCGGTGGAGCGCATCGCCCGCTTCGGCGGTTTCGACAGCTTCACGATGTTCAACGTCTACCCGCAGCGGGCAACCGACCCGGATGCGATGGACGCCTGTCTCAACGAGGTACTGCACCACGAAAATATGGAGGCATTCCGCTATATTCTCGCATCGTGCGACAGCACCCCGGTCGTCTGGGCGGCGTGGGGCACCATCATCGAAAAGCGCACCTATCTGCGGCGGTGCCTGTCCGATATGATCGCCGTCGGTGAGGAGTACGGCGCCCGCTGGGTCACCGCCGGCAAGCGCTCCCGCAAGGGGCACCCGCACCACCCGCTGTACCTGCGCGCCGACAGCCCGCTCGAGCCGTTTGATGTGGCGGCGTATCTCGCCGCGGAGGAAAAACGATGATCCCCATTCTCTATCAGGACAAATATCTCCTCGTCTGCGAAAAGCCGATCGGCGTACTGTCCGCGCCGGAAAGTGGCAGACGGAAAAATATGCCGGATATGCTCAAAAAGCAGACCGGCTCCTATATCGTCGATGTCATCCATCGGCTGGATCAGCCAGTCGGCGGCGTGATGGTCTATTCCCGCTCCGGCAGAGCCACACCGGGGCTGTACCGGCAATTTGCCGGGCACAGCATCATCAAGGAATACCTTGCGGTGGTCTGCGGCATACCGTCCCCCGCCGGTGGCGAATGGTACGATCTGTTACTCAAGGATGCGGTGCATTGCCGCTCCCGCGTCGTCCCGGAGGGGACACGCGGTGCCAAGGACGCACGCCTCACCTACCGCGTATTGCAAACCGCCCTTTTTAACGGACAGGAATACAGCCTGGTCAAAATCCGTCTGCATACCGGGCGCACCCATCAGATTCGGGTACAGTTTTCCTCCCGGCGGCATCCGCTGTTGGGGGACGAAAAATACGGCACCCCCGATTCGCAGGCAAAAGCTCCCGCGCTTTGGTCATATCGGCTGTGTTTCCGCCATCCCGTGACCGGTAAAACGCTGGATACCGTTTGCCCTCCGCCGCACGGTTTTCCGTGGAACGGCTTTGATCCGACGCTGTTTTCGACGGCATTGTGACATTAAATTGTATTATAACACGCCCTGCTATTATATGCAAGTGAAAATCCTGCGATTTTTGAGGTTTTTTTGACGAAAAAAGGGGATTGCAGAATTGAAAATGGTGTGATATAATGTTACTGTCTATATGCATGATGTTTACGCCGCCATTCGGCGGGCAATACTATATGGCAACAGGTCTGTCGCGCTCACAGAAAGGAACGGTCAACGGTCATGAAATGTATTCATTGCGGAAAAAAAATCAGCGCCGGACAACCGGTGTGTCCGTTTTGCGGCACCGCACAGGGACATACGGAGAAAACGGTCAACCCGGCGCAGGAGCAGGTCAGCCTGGCGCAGATGCAACAGAAAAAGCCTGCCAAAGGCAACAAGAAAAAAGCCACCAAAAAGCAAATCATTTTACGCATTGTCATTATCGTCGTCGCGATCCTGCTGGCACTGGTGATCGTCGCCGTCTCCCTCATTTCGGGGATGCTCAATCAGGTGCAAAAGGCGAGCGAATTGAGCGGTGATATTGGTGTCAATGAGGATCTCGGCACCGGCGTACAGAACATTATGCTGTTCGGACTGGATACTCGCAAAAACAATGACTCCGGGCGTTCCGATGCGATGATCGTGCTGTCCATCGACCGCGATCATAACAAGATCAAGATGACCTCGCTCGCCCGTGACACCTATGTTGCCATCGAAGGACGCAAAAACGACAAGCTCACCCACGCGTGGGCATACGGCAAAGCCCAGCTCGCCGTCAAGACGATCAACCAGAACTTTGATCTCAATATCACCGATTATGCATATATCAATTTCTTTGAATTCGTCAATCTGATTGACTATATCGGCGGCGTGGATATTGATGTCAGCGCCGCAGAGCTTAAGGTGGTCAACAATTACTACTGCCCCGAGCTGAACTTGCAGGTCGGCATTCACTGCGACCCGGTTCCCGGTACCGGCTTACAGCACCTCACCGGCGCACAGGCACTTGCCTATTCCCGTAACCGCTACACCGGCAGTGATATTGACCGTGGCAACCGGCAAAAGAAGGTGTTGGAGGCGGCGTACCAGCAGGTCAAGAATGTTTCCGTCACCAAATACCCCTCGATGATTTCCAAGATACTGGGACTGTGTCACACCAACCTGACCCAGAGCGAAATGCTCAGCATTGCCACCTGGGCCATCACCAAGCGCCCGACCATCGAGATGTTCAGCCTGCCGACCAAGGATTGCAAAGCAAAGAGCGGCAAGGACGCCTATATCAACGGTCGCTGGTATTATATTTATGATCTGGACATCGCCACTGAGGCGTTACACCGGTTCATTTACGAAACCGATGGGTATGTATCGCCCACCCACACGCCGGTCAACTCCGGCAGTAAGTTGACACAAGCGGCAACACCCGGCAATACCACCGCAACGCTTACAACCGTACCGACGACCTCCGCCGTCCCCACGACCGGTATTTACATACCGACCCAGACGGATCCGTCGGAAACCTCTCCCACTAAACCTACAGAACCGACCAAGCCTACAGAACCGACCGAGCCGGCTGATCCTACCGAGGCGGAAACTCAACCGACCTTACCCGACGAGCCGAGAGCAGAGGAATAACCTCGACCGCGATTATCGTTCATTGGAAAGGATACGATTATGGAAGACGCCCAATTCCGGGAAAAACCGGTTTATGACTGTATCAAGCGGATATTCGACATCGTCGCTTCCGCGTTGGCGCTGATCGTACTGTCCCCCCTGTTTTTGGTCGTGTCGATTTTAGTCCGCAGTGACGGCGGCCCGGCTTTCTATTCGCAGACCCGTGTCGGAAAAAACGGCAAGCTGTTCAAAATCTATAAGTTCCGTAGTATGGTCGTCAACGCCGATGACCCGAAGCTCCTGCGCAAGCTGGCGCGCAAGAACGAAATGGACGGCCCAGCATTCAAGATCAAGGACGATCCCCGCATCACTCCCGTCGGGCGGTTCATCCGCCACACCAGCATCGACGAATTGCCTCAGCTCATCAATATCCTGCGCGGCGAAATGAGTCTGGTCGGCCCCCGTC